>NZ_JAGKTL010000008.1 GCF_017908595.1 Rhodothermus bifroesti | reverse complement strand
TTAGTCTAGGATTTTGGTGACGACGCCTGCGCCGACAGTACGCCCACCTTCACGAATCGCAAAACGCAAACCCTCCTCCATCGCCACCGGATAAATCAACTTCACCCGAAAACGCGCATTGTCCCCAGGCATCACCATCTCCACCCCCTCCGGCAACGTAATGTCCCCCGTCACATCCGTCGTCCGAAAATAAAACTGCGGCCGATACCCATTGAAAAACGGCGTGTGACGACCACCCTCCTCCTTCGACAATACATACACCTCACACTCAAACTCCCGATGCGGCGTCACACTCCCAGGCTGACACACCACCATGCCCCGCTCCACCTCATCCTTGTCAATACCCCGCAACAACAAACCTACATTGTCCCCAGCCTCACCCTGATCCAACTGCTTGCGAAACATCTCCACACCCGTCACCACCGACGTCAACTTCCCCTCTCGCAAACCAATAATCTCCACCGAATCCCCAACCCGAACTACTCCCCGCTCAATCCGACCCGTCACCACCGTCCCTCGACCCGTAATCGAAAACACATCCTCTATCGGCATCAAAAAAGGCTTGTCCTTCTCACGTACCGGCGTCGGTATGTACTCGTCCACCGCACGCATCAACTCCATAATCTTCTCCTCCCAAACCGGATCCCCATTCAACGCCCCCAACGCACTCCCCCGTATCACCGGCACCTCATCCCCAGGAAACTCATACTGACTCAACAACTCCCGAACCTCCATCTCCACCAACTCCAACAACTCCTCATCCTCCACCAAATCCACCTTGTTCAAAAATACCACAATGTAGGGAACCCCAACCTGACGCGCTAACAAAATGTGCTCCCGCGTCTGCGGCATCGGACCATCCGTCGCCGCTACCACCAAAATCGCCCCATCCATCTGCGCCGCACCCGTAATCATGTTCTTCACATAATCCGCATGACCCGGACAGTCCACATGCGCATAATGCCGACGCTCCGTCGCATACTCCACATGCGACGTCGCTATCGTTATCCCCCGCTCCCGCTCCTCCGGCGCATTGTCAATCGAATCAAAACTCCGCGGCCGATTCACCGGATCCGCCACCCGCTTCGATAACACATGCGTGATCGCCGCCGTCAACGTCGTCTTCCCATGATCCACATGACCTATCGTACCTATGTTCACGTGCGGCTTCGTCCGCTGAAATACCTCCTTCGCCATAGCT
>NZ_JAGKTL010000007.1 GCF_017908595.1 Rhodothermus bifroesti | reverse complement strand
TGCCCCCGATTGGCCGGCGCGTTCGCCGTAATCCCACTAAACACCACCGTCGAACCCTCTCCCCAATCCGCCAAAGGTACACTGCCCCCATCCCGCGCATGCTCGTACACCGAACCCTCCCCAAAAGACAACGAACCACTACCAACGGTTACTTCCCCACCACTTTCGACCTTGAGATAACCCGAGATGGTCACTGGTACATCGATCGTAACGGTATGCCTCACGGTGATATGCTCGGAGCCTACAGGAGCATTGGTGGCTGCACTCCACGTAGCTCCATCGAACACCTCCCAAGTAGCGGCATCGCTCCAGTTACCATTTGTGGCAGAGCGGTAGTCGCCTGCCTGCTGCGCAAGGGCCGACATAGGCCCAAGCATTAAAAGCCCGCAGCCGATAATCGTTATCATTGTTTTCATGGCTCCCCCCAGATTAAGGTTACTGGTTGCTGCGCTTGTCTCCCGAAGGCTTTAAGTCTCTTCGGATGCGTGACTTTACCGAATTAGCACCAGCTGCCTAGCAGCTGCGCTTTGCGCAGTTTGCACCCGATACCAGTACACACCGGGGCTTAGAGGGCCTGCCTCTAGCGTCAACTCATGAAATCCAGCTGGTTTGTATCCTTCAAACAGGGTCTGCACCTCCTTTCCGAGCAGGTCGTAGAGCTTAACCGACACGTATCCACTTGTAGGGAGCCCAAACCGAATCGTAGTAACCCGACGGAAGGGATTGGGGTAGTTCTGCTCGAGCACAAACGTCTGCGGCAGTTCGCTTCTTGTTTCGTTGGCCACAGGGTACAGCAGACTTCCACCTTCATACGAGATAGAACCGTTGGGTCCCAGGGTGAAAGGAATCGAGTTATCTAGCACCCCTGCTTTGAGCCGAAGCACGCCATTGATGGTGGTTTCTTGCGAAAGCTTTACGCCGGCCGGATTATCGATGATCAGGTCACCCACAACGGTAGGCATGCGCGTGCTAGTCACTTGAGGCACACTCCCGTTAAAAGCATACCCCGATTCATCTTCAAGCGTTACTTGACCGGTAACATTTTCGAAGATAGCGGCGACCCCGCCTGGCAGTGCGGTACCCAACACTGCGTCGGCATGTAAATAGAAAATGCCACTGCCGGCCAGACGACTTTCGCCCATCTCCAGTGTGGTACCCGAAAGCACCTCAATCGGCAGGGCCTGCAGGTTGCTGCCTTCGCCAATGGTTAGGCGCTGCGTACCTTGCTTTGCAAATACAAACTTTGCTCCCCCAGGCGTTGCCGTAGAGCTCTGGGTTGTGGCATTGGCAAAGGAGAAATCCCCTTCGTAGAGATACCAGGTTGTTGTGCCTCCCGGCTGCGACCCGCGGCTGATGGAGAAATTACCGCCGGTTACGATGATGTTGCCGTAATGATGGACAATAAAGGTAGAGTACGCATTGCTTGTGCCTTGAACCGCAAAGGCACCCTTTTCAACGTACACGTCCCCGTTGATGGTAACAACCGCGGTATCGTATGCTGCGGTAGTCGTGAGATACCAGCGCGCCGTCCCGGTATCTAGCACGCGAATGTCTCCTCCAATGGTAACGTTATCGAGACCTAGGTTCAGGTTTGAAGCAAGGGCTGGGGTTTCAAAGATGATGTGATAGTAGGGCTGATTCCGGTTAGCTGGGGCTTGTGCGACTACACCCGTTAAGTGTAGCGTAGCGCCTTCGCTCCAAGTGGCTATGGGGATTTTGCCGCCGTCTCGATCGTGCTGATAAACCCCTCCATTGCCTATGGTTAGCCTTCCTGCTTCTGCATGCACAATGCCCTGGTTAATTAGGCGCCCGGTAAGGGTTACAGGCACGTCGACAAACACCGAATCGGTACTGCGTACGGTGATCGTCTCAGCCCCTGTGGGCGCACTGGTGGCGGCTGTCCAAGCTGCTCCAGTAAAGCGTTCCCAGATGGAGGCCTGGCTCCAGTTGCCGCTGTCGCGTGTTCGGTAGTCGCCTGCTGACTGCGCTCTTAAGGGTGGGCAGGCTATAACCATCAAACCTAGCGTCAGCAAGCTCGCAGTAACACAACGTTTCATGGCGCACCTCCTCTTAATTAGCGGGCAAGACCTACAGCGAAAAACCCACGTTAGCCGTCAGGGCATGACGCACCGCACTGTTTTTGCTGAGTGCGCTAGCCCAGACGTCCTGGTACTTGATGTGGGCATATTCGTAAGCGAAATTGAGACGAACGCGATGGTAGGCAATACCCATCCCCACGCTATACACTTCGTAGGAAACCGCATCTTCCTCGATAGGGCTGCCCTCAGGCGCAAATACTTCGGCCTCGCCACGTATGCCTCCTCGCAGGCGTAGCCACGGCGCCATCCGCACTTCAGCTCCTACGCGAAAGAGGTTGGCTGAAACCCAGGGCCGGTGTGTGTTACCTTGGGCATCGGTATAGCGAGCCGATCCATAGGGCCGGAGTTCATATTCCATCCCCAGCATGAGTTCATCTCGGGGCCGCAGTACCAAACCAATAGTACCGCGCCAGGGCAACCGCATGCGGTCTTCTCCTTGCAATGCAGCAACTGTCGTATGGCTACCGGTATCGGTGGTTACCTCCAGCGAAAACGTTCGGGTAAACGTAACCGGCGGTTTAAGCACAACACCTAAGCTTACATACCGGCCATAGAGAATACTGCTCAAGGTGAATTCATATCCGCTAAATGTTGAAGTGCCGCTGCGCGTAACACGTCGGTAGACAGAATCAACGCGGAAAGCGTTGGAATAGAAGGTCAGCCGGCCTCGAGCGATCTCTTGTTCAAGATCTTCGGAGCTCCCGCGAATTACGAGGCCGCTCAGGCCGATAGCAAGCTTTAACGCTTCTACGTCTGCAGCTATCGCTCCCCCGAATCCTTGCAGCGCTCCTTGCCGGGAGCGGATAAACTGGTACCAATCTACCTGCAGTGGATTGTCGTCGGTAGGACGGGGTGTAGGAAGCGGCCGCTGCGAAAGTATCGAAGGGTTGAGTACGTTGTTATGCTGATAGTAATGGTCCAGGTTGGCATACTCTACTGCCCCCAATCCAGCGACCAATCGGAAGCCTGTAAAACGTAGCGGTAGCGCGATCATACCTTGAAGGGGATTACTGCTACGGCGCTTGTGTTTCCAGTTAGGACCGATATCGTCAAACGGCCGCTGCACAGTATCCCTGGGGGAGGTGCCTACCCGTGTGCTGTCCGGATCCGGAATCTTATAGGTTAACCCCTCTAAAAGGAGACTCAGATTGGGATAATAACGCACCGGCGCGTATTCCTGCTTTTGCTGGAGATCACGATTTTCCTGATATAAGCCTATAGAAAACTGGGCTGTGCTCAGTGCATGCAGGGCAGCGGGATGGTGAAACATTATCCCGATTTCTTCGCGAAGCCCTAGCGTTACTCCTCCAAAGGCACGCGCAGCAGCAGCATGCATGTTGAGCTGATGCAGCCCGTGCATCCCGAGTGGCCCACCATATCCCTGAGCCTGGCTTTCCTGCATGAGGCTGCCACACAACCAGACCCAGAGTGCTATCGCCCAGACAACCCGCAGATCGTTCATGGCACAATGACCCCTAAGCTTATCCGTTGCACATCCTCGAGATAATCCCCCATTGAGCCATAGCTATAATCCATAGAAACTTGCATATTTCCAACCTTATATTTTAAGCCAATACCCAGGGTTAATCCGTCCGAGTCATAGTTGAATTTATATCCTCCTCTGAGCGAAAGAATATCCATGAATTCATACTCCAAACCCATATGAAACTGTTGAGCATAATCATTAGGATGAAAAATATCAAAAGCTGCACTGAGGCGACTTTTTTCGTAGCCTCCTTGAAGCAGGCCAATTGGACCAAACAGATGAGCGGCAACCCCTACTCTGAAAAGCAGCGGGACGGGGTATGCCTCCGTAGCGTAGCGAACGTTAGGGCCAAAATTTTGGACTGCCGAAGCGATTTGAATGGACCGGAATCCGGTATTGTACCGCATGCCAAAATCAAATAGGATACCCGAAGCCCATGTATTTACATCAGCGTAAGTTCCGGGACGAATCATTACCTGCTCCACCCTTTTATCATTGAAAAGGGATTCGTAAGCATATTTTATGCTTAGGCCAAGCGAGAATCGATCGGTTAAGTATCGTCCGTAGGTAGCGCCTATGAGATAACCGAAGGGTCTAAATGTGCGCCCAGTCATTCCGGGGCGATCTGGATCGATGATATAGGGGAATTCATTGGTTGTCTCTTCAAAGACACCAAAGTCTACATATTGCACCTGCAGGCCTATAGCGCCCAAATTGCCCAAGGAAAGGGCATAAGCAAAAGCGCCTTGTTTGGTATCGAAAAGCCAATCCACATAGGTCAGGGAAACTTCATGGCGTGCTACCGAAGCAAGTCCACCCGGATTCCAAAACAGGGCTTCGGCACCTGAGGCCCAAACGCTGTAGGCTTCGCCTACGGCTGCAGCACGGGCAGAAGGCATCACCTTGAGGAACTGCATGGAGGTGCTGCCTACTTTTTGCGCCAGCGCGTTGCAGATGCCCAGCGCCAGTAGGGCCACTAAGCACAGGGCTTTCTGTGTTATAGGGAAGCTAGTCATAGCTTTAGTGAATCACGACAAATTTCCCGGTAGCGCGCTCGCCAGTCTCGTGGTCTTCGACCACAAAGAAATACACGCCAGAGGCGATGATCTGGTTATTGATGGTTAGCTGATACCACGGAGTGCCGAAGGAATCCCGGTCGTGCTCAATCACCCGCACAAGTTGGCCGGAATAAGAGTAAATCCGAATCGTGCAGCGCCGCGTTAGTCCGACAAACTGGATACGGTCCAGAATATCTCCTCTTGGGTCACTTCCGGTTAGGCCGCTAGACACAATCAGTGGATTCGGAATGACGTAGACTTTACCGAGCCGTTCAGCAGCTGGGGCTTGGGTTTCGTGGAGGGTCAGGTTGGTCATGCCGCTTCGGCCTCCTGCGGCATCCACCGAAACCACGGCGTAGGCTACGGTTTCGCCGGGTCTGCTTTCTGGATCTAGAATCGCATACTCCCCGGTTTCGGTATCGAAATAGCGCGGATCCTGAGGCTGAACCGTATCGATGAGCTTCCAGGGGCCCAGGGGATGGGGTGCCCGAAGCACTTCGTAGTGGCTAAAAGGTGCGCGTAGTCGGACGGTTGAAAAGCGCTCGACCTGCGTGCCCCAAACGATTCGGTTGGCACCGGAGGCGGTATTTTCTACACGAATGGCTGGAGCGGGATACGGGATCGGGATGGTGTTATAGCGTCCTTTTGAAGGCGCTGTAGCCGGATCGTATTGCAACGTGTCGTGCTTAACCAAAGGCCGTCCGGTATAGAGCTCAATAGCCTGATCGGCTACATCTCGAATCGAGATTACCGGTGGCGTGACGTACCAAGGCAATGGATGCTCCTGCAAGTACGTACTGCCAATGTAGCCTTTGCTTCCTAAGTGAGGATACGCTAGCTGCTCATACCAGCTGGGTACTGGACTAAAAAGTTCGCCCGCATCTACCCCGGCACGAACCCTACCGCCCAGGTCCTTATAGACCTTATCGTCTTTTTGTCCGGGCCCATAGCCAACGACTTCAGCTACGGCAAAGCGGATTGTCTCGCCTGGAGGCAACACATAGGGGAAAAACCCATAGGCATGCACGGCAGGTTGCCACCAAGACAAGTTCGCGGAAGTGCTTGTCCGTCCCTTCCAATACGACCACAGTTCTGGCTCAAACTGCGTTGCAAAGCGCGTGGAGTCCGTAGGGCTATGCCAGATTCCCGTTTTTCGCCGGAGCAAAGGATCCATCCAAGGTGCAATTTTGGCCTCATAGAGGTTGCCGTTTTCATAGCGCAGCATGAAGGGCTGCTTCGGCTTGCCGTTTTCGTCCCACATCCCTGTGCTGTCGGCTGGCACCAGAAAGACCTGCTGCGTCTGCTTGCGGGTGGCCAGGTGCTCATAGTCGTAGTAGAGCACCATAAAGCCTACAGCCTGTGGAGCGTTGAGCCCGCCCCGATCTCCTGGTTGCGCCCATTGTTCAAAGAAAACAGGATCTGGCAACCCATCCCGCGTGTGCACGTAACTCAGCCAGCGCTTCAGATCAAAGCGCGCAAATACGTCACCTGTGCCAGCTGGCGGCTGGCCACGCAGCGAAGCCTCCGACCAGACGCCATAGTTCCGCTGCCAGCCAAACATCGATGGGGCAAACGTATTTGCGAACGTGATAAAAACATCTTTTAACGTGTCGGCTGTAATGTTCTGGAATTCGTATTCGTAAATGATAAAGCTATCGTAGCCTGGATAGCTCCAAGCACGACTGGTGCGCGTGACCCGAATGCCTACAGGCGTATCCCAGCGGGAAATAATGATCTCTTCAGCTTCGTTGGGATCAAACTCAGGATTGAGCTCGCCCGAAGGCAGCACCGGAAAGTTCTCAATACGTCGAATTTCGAGCGGGAAACTGTAGACCCCTACCACAGGAACCGGCTCACCATTCGTGTTCGAAACCGCACCACAAAAAGCATATTTTCTCCCACTGGGGGCAGTCGCCGCTAGCCAAACACCGCTGCCAAACGAGTTGTGGTGACCCGGATAGTTACGGCGCTCCAAAATCATTCGGGAATAGGGGGGCCACTCCAAAGAAGGCCGGCCTTCTGGAACCGTCCCTCCAGCACTATAGGGCCGACCCAGCTCTCCTGTATTGAAAATAGTCTGGTGCAACAATCCCCGGCGATGCACCTGCCACTGCCGATCTTGGGCAGATGCACTCATAACCAGAGTAAAAAGCAGAAAAACTTTGATGTATCTCATTGAGCGCATACGCTAATTCAAAAATCAATCACAACGCCGAAGTTATAGGAGCGCGGCTGATTACTATAGAGCAAGAATGACTGATCAACGGCAAAAGGCCCCTGTCGCCCCTTATCCCACCAGTAGCGCACCCCATTTTCTCGATCATCAATCGGGTACTGTTCATAGTACTGAAGTGCAAGGTTGGGATTTGTAGGCGTGGGCCTACGGAACAGATAGTTATAGTTCAAAATTTTATTGTTAAACACATTAAATATCTCAAAGTAAAATGAAGCCTGTGCACCAAAAAAGTTTTTTACCTTTTTAGTAATTTTAATATCTGTATTATATTCTGCAGGTGTCTGTTTTGTGTTGATCTTTCTCAAATCTGAAGGTGATGTATAGGGTCTTCCACTTCTGGCAATAGAGTAAACAGAAAAAGTCATATTATTGAACACATACTTATTCAGAATTCTTGGTCCCCAGGTTTCTCCTGTAGTATAGGTTGCTGTAATAATCAAGTTATGCCTACGATCAAAATCGAGCAAAATATCCCGCGTAGGCACATTTGTTAAATCATTTGTAACCACACCTAAGGTGTCACGATTAAAAATAGGTGTCGCAGCTGTTGCTGTGGGGCTTTTACCCGTGGCATAGCTGTACTGATAATTAATCGCTCCTGTCAATGCTCCTCTGCGCTTATTTAAAGCAATGCGAAAGCCACGAATATCTGCATAGTCAAGGTTGAAGTAGGAACTAACCTGATAACCCGCCCGATCATCAATAAAATCAGCCTGTTGAACCAGATTTTTTACATCTTTATAATATCCACTAACATCCAGAGTAAAGCCACCACCAAGTGCTTGCACAACGCCAACATCGTAACTATTGGTAGTCTCTGGCTTGAGACTTGGATTACCCAAAATCATAGGATTATTACGCACCTGCCCAACGCGCTGGGAAACGATATACTGGAACGAAGGACGTTGCATAAAAGAACCATAATTCAGATGGAATACAGTATTGACAGAAATAGGGAAAGAAATGCCCAATCTCGGTTGCAGCCGTACATGTACAGGTGGTGCTTGTCGCACTCCATTTTCAGGATTAAACCTGCCTAAGGAATCTGGTTTTCCAAAAGGCTCAAATAGATCTACATAATATTTCATTCCAGAATACCATATATCTAGACGTAGTCCAACATTTGCGATCATTCCCTCAAATTCCATCTTATCTTGGAGATACATAGCAGCCTCAAATGGCCTTGCTCTATATCGTTCTATTTGTCTTGTAGACCGAAGGTTTACGCTGTTAAAGACATCAATAAGATAACTATTGATTTGAATACCTCCGTGTAACAGGTGATATGGTGTAAGCTGACTGGTTAAAGAGCCCTCAAAAGAAATCGTGTGTGTTTTTTCTTTAGTAAAAATATCATTTCCTACTTGATAGTTAATCCCATCTGGGGAGTTATTGTTGGGCCATGAAAGGGTACCCACCGCCCAGTTAATTTCTAGGGTATCGGGCAGTAGGGGAGGTGTAGGTGTCGAGCCGACTTCGTTTTGGGTGCGCAGCGTGTTGAGTTGGAGCTCATAGTAGGTGCTGGGGCTTAGGGCATGGGTAAACCGTCCGCCCAGCTGCATGTTTGTGCGTCGTTGGTCTTGAAGGCCCACGACGCGATCCCACAGCCAGCGCTGATAGCCGCCGACGCTGTTTCGGCTTGGGAAGATGTTGTTGCGTTGGTGCGACAGGCCTCCACTAAGGCGGAACGTAGCGCTTTCGGTGACATCCGTAACCACATTTCCCATGACCTGGTACTCCACGTCGGGGCTTTCGGTGGGCAGAAACGGCCACTGTTTTGTCAGGCCTAAGGCCATAAACATGCGCATCCGCTCGTTAATTGGCCCACCGCTTGCTAGCTCCACCGCATAGTCGATCTCGTTGCCGTAGTCCCGGTTTACGTCCCGCCGCATTTGCTCATAAAGCGCGCGTGCCATGGCCAGCTGTGCTTGGACGTCGCCGGCAAAGTAGCTTGTTAGCCCTGAAGCCATTGCGCCGTAGAAAGGCTGGGGCGTATCTGATCCCGGGTCACCCGTTAGCCAAATATTGCCCTCGTTGTAATAGAGCAGCCGCAAATAGTCGTTGGCTTTCGGGTCGAAGACGCTAGGGCCAAAGTGCTTGCGGCCAGGGGCGCGCATGCGGGTCTCTAAGCGACTGGTCCAGCGCGTGCGACTACCTTCTTTCATAGAAATGCGCACAACACCCGACTGGGCATTCCCATACTGGGCACTAAATCCGCTGGTGATCACCTCAACCTCTTCGACCGCACTCATGATGGGCATAAAAGCCGATGAATTGTCCAGCGGGTTTACAATGCCCATGCCCTGCAATGTGTAATACTCTTCCCCTTGCCGCCCACCACGGAAGTGTCCATCAATCACATCAGCTGCTAAGGCCAGCACATCGCTGATGTTGCGCATGCCTGGCACAGCTTGCACTTCATCAAAACGAACAATATGACTGGTGGCTGTCTTGTCCCGTTCGACATCGGGACGAACGGCCTGAACAACGATTTCGCCAATCTCAAGAGCTGCCTCGCTAAGGCTAAAGTTCACCTGGGTCGTCCGATCGGCATGCACCACCACATCCTCCACCACAACCGGCTGATAGCCGATCATGCTTGCCCGAACAGCATAGCGCCCAGGAGGTACGTTGAGAATGTAATACTGACCCTCAATATCCGTAGCCGCCCCCAGCGTCGTACCCACAACCGTGACGTTTACGCCAGGTAGCGGATCGCCCGTAGCCGCATCGGTCACGCTCCCCGCTATCCGACCTACATTCTGCGCCAAAGCAACCCACGGCAAAATCCCTATAAGCCCTACAATACTTCCCCTAAACCTATGCAGCAGCCCTATCGCCATGCTTAACCCTTGGTTTTGCTCAAAAGGCTTGCCCAGAAGCCAAAACACTATGCCCTCACCCGCATTGCCCCTGGCAAAAACCGCTTACTTTAAAGCACAAGCGGTTTCGGTAGGCTAAATCCGATATAGTTAACGGTTACTTTAACGATAGCATCAAAGTAAGCCTACCCCAACTTTCTTGCAAGCCCTTCCTTCACCCCATTTTCTCTACTTAACACAATCTTCACAAGAGGTGCACCTGTCCCTTTAAATGCGCATGCTCACAAAAAACCCGGCCCCGCTACCCCTTCGACACAAGTAAAGACGTTTAAGCGACTTGCCCTGCCGTCACGACAGGCCTTGCTGGAAGCCAAACGGTAAATCGCGTTCCCTTGCCTGGCGCACTCCAGACTTCAATCGTGCCCCCCATAAGCCCTACAAACCGTCGGGCAATGGTTAGGCCCAACCCCAATCCTTCATGGGTCCGATTCATCCCGCTCGAGGCCTGCCAGAATTCGTCGAATGCACGCTGTAGCGTTTCGGCCGACATTCCGATACCGGTGTCTTCGACAATCAGGGCTATCCGGTTGCCTACCTGTTGCACCGAAACGGAAATGCTTCCGGCAGTGGTAAACTTAACCGCATTGTCCAACAACTCCTCAAGAACGCGCTCCAATAAGACAGGATCGGCCCAGGCTTCCAAGTGTGGCGTGCCCTGTAGCCGCAGCTTGAGGCCTTTTTGCTTAGCACGTGCGCGATAGGTCGCTAAAAGCGGCTGCAGGTGGGGCAGCAGGCGCAACTGATGTGGACGAACGACAATTTCTTGGGCTTCCAGCTGGGCCAAATCAAGCACTTCGCTTAGCGTATGCAGCAGACGGCGCCCCCCTTCTGCAATCAGTCGTGCAAACTCCTGAAACGGTGAGCCGGCCTTGGCCTCTTCGACCAATAGATCCGCAAATCCTATCACCGTAGTCAGTGGGGTGCGAATCTCATGACTTAGGTTCGTGAGCAGCACTGATTTCAGCCGACTCATCGCTTCGGCTGCTTCACGGGCACGCACCAGCTCTGCTTCATAGCGTAAGCGATCGGTCAAGTCGCGCACAATAAGCAAATACATCTCGAAAGGCTGCCCAATGACCGTGCACGAAAGCTCGACCGGAAAGCGCTCTCCGCTGCTACGGACCGCCTCGGTCTGCATAGGCGTCGCAGCTGCCCCAAGCCCCTCGGCAAGCCCCGGAAGCAACACATCAATAGGTTTTCCGAGTATGGCGGGCGCCGTGTAGCCGAAAAGCCGCTCAGCAGCACGGTTAAAGAGCAAAACGTGCCGCTCACGATCCAGCAGCATGATGGCATCAGCGGCCTGCTCCAACACAGCTTCGAGCTGGTGCTCGCGGGTTTGCAGGGCTTGCTGCTGCCGCTCTCGCTCCAGTGCAATTGCCGTCAAGCGCGTTGCTAGGACAGCAAGCTCCTGGTCCTGGGGCTCCAGCGGTCCTGGCTTGCAACCGTAAAGGGTAAACGTGCCCAAAACGCTCTGGTCTGGCGCCAAAATAGGCATCGACCAGCAAGCACGCAGCCCATGGGCTAGTTCCTGATCCAGCGCCCAGGCTGGATCAGCCGTCAGTTCTTCACCCATAACAGGGGCGCACGTGTCCGTCGCTGCACCGCGGGACCCGACATTTGAACCTGTCGCTTGCGCATCGATAGCCTGGCCGTACGCCAGTGGCAAACTGGGCGCAGCGCCACAATAGCGTTTACCTTCTCGGACAAGCACAATAGACACCAGCACCCCACTGCTTTCGGCCTCTACCCACCGCGCAATTGCATCCAGCACCTCATGAAGCGGCTTGCCTGTGGCTATGTATTCCAACAAGCGCGCCTTTCCCCGAAGCAAGCGTGCGTAGCGCTGTTTTTGCCCCGCATGTTTTTCCCACACGCCTAGTAACGCACCCAAAGCCTCCAGAAGATGCCGCGCCTTCTGATCAAACCGCCGCGGCTGGACATCTGCAACGGCCAGCACGCCCTTGTCGCCTGCAGGCACGCCAGCATAAAAGTGTAGCGGCCTCCAGGACGTAAGCGCTTTAGGGCCTAAAACAAGCAACGCCCGATGCTCACGCACCTGAGCCTCTAGGCCTTCGGTTGAGACAGGAAGAGCTTCCGATGCAGCATAGCACTGCACGCTATCCCCCGCACGGAAGACGACATAGGGGACTTCAAAAAGAACGCCTATTTGCTGAAGAAAAGCACCAAAATCCGTCTGCGCCGAAAGGCACGATGCTGCTCCCATCATCAAGCTCCCTCCCCCTTTTGCCCATCTAAACCCCAAACACAACCCATATCCTTACGGACCCAAGAACGGAGTTGCGCAAAAACTTATCTTTCGTAGAATTACGTACTTTTGTTTTATTCTATTGGAATTCCAAATATTTATACCGATTTTTCATTGGGATTTGGAGCATTCTGTCCTAGGATAACTTCCAGCAAGTGCTCTGATACTTCGTTCTTGGAGACAAAGGCATTAGCGCCCCGGCTGCGGGCTTCTTCTTGGTACCAAGCGCTATCGTGAGAGGTCAGCACGATAATCAATGCCTTTGGTGCAGCAGCGCGCAGCTCAGGCAGCACATCCAGTCCACTTTGCCCCGGCATGGAAAGGTCTAGCAACACAACCTGAGGTTGCAAGGTCTGGCATAAGGCCACCCCTTCTGCTGCCCGATGGGCAACACCGACCACATCGATGCGGGGCTCTGTCGCCAAAAATCGCAACAAATACTGCACAAAAAGGGGCTGGTCGTCGATGAGCAGCACAGAAATGGTGTCGGCCATAGCCCCAAAAGAACTGGTCCCTGAATGGTGCAAAATGCGCGGATTGGGTTAAGAAGACCAATACGTAAAGCTACGTAAAGCGCCTGCGCAATTAGTTGCGGCGCGGCTGCACCAAGCCTCGCTGCACGGCATAGTGGATCAGCTCGGCTTGGCTGTGCAGGTCGAGTTTGTTCATTAGGTTTTCGCGGTGTTTTTCAACGGTACGTGGACTGATAAACAAGCGTTCAGCAATCTCTCGGCTGGTATAGCCTTCTGCCGTGAGGTGCAGCACTTGACGTTCCCGCTCGGTAAGCGTCTCGTATGGATCTTGCGGTGCAGCAGCCCCTTCGCTTGGGTCTAGCAAGCGCTCCGAAAGCGGAACGCTCAGGTAGCGCCTTCCTTGGCACAATGCTTCTAGGGCACGAACCAGCTCTTCGGTTGGACTGCCCTTAAGCACATAGGCCATGGCACCACTGCGCAGGGCTTCAACCACGTAGGCATCATCGTCGTGCATCGAAAGCACCAGCGTGCGGAGCGTGCGCCAGCGTCGTCGAGCTTGACGCAGCACTTCTAAGCCGCTAAGCCCTTGCAACGATAGATCCAGCACCAGCATATGCGGCTGGTGCTGCTCAAGCAATCGAAGGGCCTCTAGACCATCACCTGTCTCGGCCACAACCTGAATGCCCTGGAGTTCGAGTAGTGTGCGGAGTCCTTGCCGGACAATCGGGTGGTCTTCGACAATGAGGGCGGTCCAGCGGTTCATGATAAGAGCTCGGCTTCAGCGAAAGGGTTCGTTTCAGCAGGCAAGGGAAGATACGCTTCCAGACGCGTCCCTTGCTGCGGGTGGCTTTCAATTTCTAGACGTCCACCTAAAAGCTCAATGCGTTCTCGCATAGCTACCAGCCCCATAGAGCGCCCAGAAGCAGTAACCGTCTCCGGATCGAACCCGATGCCTTGGTCTTGCACGACCAGATGCAAGTGATTTTCTGTAAGACTAGCCTTTACATCGACTTGGTCGACACGGGCATGACGAGCTACATTGGTGAGTGCCTCTTGCACAAAACGGTAGGCGGTAAGCTCAATCAGTTCAGGTAAGCTGGTACGCTCAGGTAGGGCAAGCGCTAGGCGAACGGCGATGCGGGTTTGGCGCTCAAAGCGTTCAGCATAAGCTCGCAGCGCTCCAGCTAGCCCCAGTTCATCTAAAAGCGGCGGGCGCAGCTGAAGCGTCAACTGCCGAATCTCCTGGCTGAGGCGGTCGATAAGTTGGCGGGCTTCGCGCAGGTTTTCGGCCAGCGTTGTCGCTTCCGGAGGTGTTGCGGCTTGGGCCATGCCTAAGCAGAGCTGCACCGAAGTCAACAAGGCGCCTACTTCATCGTGCAGCTCGCGGGCAATGCGACGGCGTTCCTCTTCGTGCGCCAACAAAAGTCGCCGCGATAGATCCCGCAGCTGGCTTACCAGACGCGCGTTTTGCAACGCTGCTGCTGCCTGAGCTGCCAGCGATCGAAGCAGCGTCTGCTCGTAGGGGGCAAACGCGTCGACCCGCGTGAAGCTGTCTGCACAGATGATGCCCTCTAGGCGACCTTCCAAACGAATGGGCGCCACAAGGGCTGCCTGAAGACCTTGCAGCACCGCTGCAGCCTCCGCTTATGCGCGCAACTTCAGCAGGGGCTAAAGCCTCTTCAGCTTGCAGACGCTCCAGTAGCTCCCCTGAGGCGGGTAGCGTGTAGCCTAGAGGTAAGGCCTCTGGACCATCTGCTTTTGCTACCAGGACGAACCTCCCTCCACGCCGCAACCAAAGCAAGGCCGCATCGGCTGAAGGGATAACTTGACGCACTGTTTGCACCAGCTGCTGCGCCAACCGATCGCAGTCCATAAGCTCTTGCTGCAGCCGACGGCTAAGCTCGAGAAGGATTTCCAGTCCTTGCCGATAGCGGGCATTTTCTCGCGCTATCCGGTTGCGCTCCGTCACGTCCTGCACCAGAACCAGCACGGCCCGCCGTCCTTTCCACGTCAACATGTGCGAATCAATTTCTACCTCCAGCATGCGGCCATCTTTAGTCAAGTGCCGCCAGGGACCAGAATGCTTCAGCGGTCCGCGAGGGGCCCAAGCACTGGCCGCTACCCGAGGACGGTCTTCTTCAGGACGAATGTCCAGAATTGTCATGCCTAAAAATTCTTCCTCACGGTAGCCGTAGAGCGCAACCGCAGCCTGATTAACGGCTAAAAAACGCAGCGTCTCAAGGTCGTAAATCCACATGGGCCTCGGATTATTTTCAAATAGCAGCCGATACTGCGCCTCCGAGGCCTCCAGCTGCTGCGCCTGCGTTCGCAAAAGCTGCTGCCCTGCGCGCATTAGCACGTAGAGCACCAGTGCTGAAACCGTAACAAAAGCAGTCCCCTTTGTGCTTTGCCATCGCGTAAGCGTTTCAGGATCCAGCCCAGCACGCAAAAGCAGCGAATCCGAAAAGAAAATCCACAGCAGACTAGCTCCTAAATAGAGCAACGCAATTCCAGCCGGATCCAGCCAGAAATGGTTTTTTTGTGCGCGACGCCGTGGCATAAGGCCCCCTTCGTCATGAAGACATAGAATAAAAACATTTTCAGAAAATTCAACTCCCCTGCTTCTGCTTTAAGTAGGGTTACTTTTTAGCGCGCTCTGCGCCTATGCAGCGGTGTATGGGCAACGTGGCAACTTCTGTGCAGCCGTTGTGTAAGTGCTCCAAGACTTCTGCTCGACCGCACGTGAGAAGCTTAACAGATAAGACCGCATGCGCTCTCCTCAGTCATATGCTGCATGGGGCTTTGGGATCATCCTATTGATCGCCTGCGGCTTTGCCTTGCGCACGACAGGGCCAGACGCTTCGGTGCTCGATGATCCCCTGGTGCGTACGGAAGGCCGAGCCGGTCTGGAACGACTCTACGACCTGGACTTTGCGGCTGCACAAACGCACTTTTCCCGCATTACACGACGCTATCCGGACCATCCTATTGGTCCTTTTCTGACCGGCCTCAACCTGTGGTGGCAAATGCTGCAAGACCTTTCGGACCGCTCGCGGGACAAGGCCTTCTACGGTCTGATGGAAGCCGTGATTGCACAGTGTGACCGCAGGCTACGTCGCAATCCCCAAGACCTAGATGCGCTGTTTTTAAAGAGTGCTGCCTTAGGTTTTCGCGGGCGACTGCGCTCCAACCGAGGGGACTGGTTCCGCGCGGCGCTCGATGGGAAACGCGCACTTGATGCCGTAATGGCGCTGGCACGACTGCGACCGCAAAGCCCTGACTTTCGCTTTGGCAAAGCTCTTTACGATTACTATGCCGCGGTCATTCCAGAGCGCTATCCGTTTACCAAACCGGTGATGTCCTTCTTCCCTTCAGGAAATCGTGCGGCTGGTTTGCGCCAAATCGAAGAAACCGCCCGCCAAGGCTATTACCTGCAGCCCGAGGCCGTCTACTTCTTGGCCATGATCTATTACCTGTTTGAAGAGGACTACAGCCGAACGCTGGAGCAGGTGCGCTGGCTCCGGGAGCACTATCCCAACAATGGCTACTTCCACGCCCTGGAAGGCCGCGTCTACATCCGCTGGGGCCGCTGGGCGCAAGGACGCCAAACGTTCGAGAAAGTGCTCGAACGCTACCAAAAAGGCCAGCGGGGTTACCACGCAGCCCAAGCAGAACAAGCCCTCTATTTTATTGCCCTTTCCTACATGATGGAACGCCGCTACGAGACGGCCCTTTCGTACTTGCTCCAACTCGAAGCACTAACAGCCCGCCGCAAAGAAGATACCTACTTTAAAGTCATGGGACGCCTGCGCCAGGGGATGGTCTACGACGCTTTAGGCCGCCGGGACATTGCCCGTTTACGCTATCGTGAAGTTCTGCAAATGAAAGACTTTGGCAATGCCCAAGAACGCGCCCGCGCTTACCTGCAACGCCCGTTTCGAGGCTAACAACCACACCGAACCTTCCACAAGTCGGGTCGTTTGTTCTCTTGCGCCATAATAGACGGCAGCTGCTATGTGGATACGCTACCTCCAGTGGGATCCCATCCGCCACGGCAAAGCTCAATCTACCTTCGACCGACTGTTTGAGCTCTTTAAGCAGCTCCTCTACTTTACTGCGGGTGACGCTGCTGAAGCCCTGCGCTGGCTCAGCCAGCTTGACCAAACCTATGGTCTTACAGACGAAGCAATGGGGCTGGGCGACTTTATTGAAGAGCTCAAGCGTCGCGGCTATTTGCAAGAGGATACCCACAACGGTGTGCTGCAGCTTACACCATCCATGGAACAGACGCTCCGCCAAAGCGCCTTGGAAGAAATCTTTCGCAAGCTACGCCGGGGTAGCCTTGGCCAGCATAAAACGCCTTACGCTGGCCAAGGCGATGAACGCCTTCCGGAAACCCGTCCTTGGCAGTTCGGCGACGATCCACACCTTTTAGATCTTACCGGTACGCTGTCGAATGCCTTCCGCCGCAGTGGTATCGACCAGTGGTCGCTGCACGAGGAGGACTTGCAGGTCTACGAAACCGACCACCACACCAGTGTAGCCACGGTGCTCCTCATCGACCTGTCGCACTCTATGGTCCTCTACGGCGAAGACCGCATCACACCTGCCCGTAAAACCGCTCTGGCCCTGGCTGAACTGATCACCACCCGCTATCCCAAAGACACGCTCGACATTGTAGCCTTTGGCAACGACGCCTGGGAAGTGTCTCTTAAAGAATTGCCCTACCTGCAGGTGGGTCCCTACTACACCAACACCCGGGCAGCCTTGCAACGGGCACGCCAAATCTTGCATCGCCGTAAAAACCGTAACAAACAAATCTTCCTAATCACCGACGGCAAACCTAGCTGCCACTTCGAAAACGGCCGCATCTACCGCAATGCCTTTGGGCTGGATCGGCGCATTGTGAACAAGGTGCTCGACGAGGCTGTGTGCTGCCGCCGCGAAGGCATCACAATCACCACCTTCATGGTCGCACGCGACCCTTACCTGCAACAGTTTGTGCAGCAGCTCACGCGGGCCAACCGCGGACGTGCCTATTATGCCCGCCTAGATCGCCTTGGCGAGTACCTGTTCGAAGACTACGTTCGCAACCGCCGAAAGTCGCTGCGTTAAGGCCCCATGAGCATGCCGTTTCGTCCCCGCAAGCGCTGGGGACAGCATTTTCTGGTGGATGCCAACATCGCCCGGAAAATCGTTGATGCGCTGCAAGCAACCCCCAACGATCCTGTAGTCGAAATTGGCCCAGGGACTGGGGCCTTAACCCACTGGCTGCTGCAACGCTACGCGCAACTGACTGCTATCGAACTCGACACGCGGGCTGTAGCTGCTTTAAAAGCACGCTGGCCCTCGCTCGACGTGCGCGCAACAGATGTCCTCAAGGTCAACTGGTCCGCCCTAGCCGCTGAAAAAGGCCATCGGCTGCACGTGATTGGCAACCTCCCCTACTACATCACCAGTCCAATTCTGTTTGCGCTGTTTGAAGCCCGCGACGCCCTAACCGAAGCCGTACTGATGATGCAGCGCGAAGTGGCCGAACGCCTGGTGGCTTCCCCCAACCATAAAACCTATGGCATCCTCAGCGTCGTCGCTCAGCTTTGGGCTACACCTGAATGGCTTTTCTCCGTCTCCCCAAACGTCTTCCGTCCCAAACCCCACGTCGAAAGTGCCGTTGTCCGTTTAAGTTTTACCCAACCTCTGCCACCGGTCGACGTAAACCTACTTCGCCAAATCATCCGCACAGCCTTTAACCAACGCCGCAAAACACTACGCAACAGCTTATGCCGCCTGTTACCCCCTGGACTCCAACTTCCTGAACCCTGGGCAAAAGCCCGAGCCGAAGCCCTAAGGCCTATCGATTACGTCGAACTGGCCTGCTGGCTACAGCAGCAAACCGCCCCCACCACTGCTCTGCAAAAAGCGGTATAAGGATGCCCACAAAAAGCCCTTTTGTTTTTGCCTTATCTCGCCTATCTTGAGGGGATTTTTACAAAACGGCTTTCGGTAAACAACGCTCTGCGTGCTACACCATGATTCACGAAGACGCACCCAGAGCAGGTAGCTTCTGAGCAGAAGGCTGTTCAAATAAACCTTAAGCCATAACGTACTATGACGGTTTTAGACTGGTTGATTGTGGCGGCCTATTTTGGGATTTTGGCCGCGATAGTTTGGTGGTCTTCGCGACG
>NZ_JAGKTL010000006.1 GCF_017908595.1 Rhodothermus bifroesti | reverse complement strand
TCCCCTACCCGCTTCAACCACGTCACCACCGTCCCCTCCGTAATGCTCTCGCCCATCTTGGGCATCACAACCTCAACAATAGCCATGGTAGATCTCTGCTTGGTATGCTCGTTGGTCTGCTGAAGTAAAATATACGGCAACGGTTTAAAGGGTGGGGAAAGCTGGCTACAGCGATTCCTCAACAAGAATTCGCGAAGCCGTCACTGGACGCACCTGCCACGAACCCAATCCTAAGCCTTCCAGTACCAGGCGCAGTAAGCACTGCTTGGGCTGCATGATACTGCAGCTGCACCTGCGTGGCCAGGTAGGCTTCGGCTTGCGCCCTCAGTGCAGCATTGATCTGTCGCAACGCAGCTTGTTCCATACGACGTCCGCTGCTACGGTACAGGCGTGCCCACCCGACTTCGGTTTCAATCTAAAGCGCTTCCAGGTTGGGTTCTACAGCATAAAGCGTTAGCGGAGGCAGCATTACTTCAACTACGCGGTCGGCTGTCAAACGAATGGAGGTGGGTTGCAGCGCACGCACGTCAAAGCCGTAATAAACCCGTCCTGGCACACGTACGCGGGCAGTGGTCGTTCCTAAATCAATCCCCAGCCATTGCTTATGGCTGCTGGCTTCGACCGTCGCGACGATGTCGAGACTGCCCACCACCAAAAACGCTTCAGCCGACACCCGCTGCAAGGTAGTAATCCCCTGTTGGCGCACCGCCTCTTCCAAGTGTCCGCGTTGCCACCATCGCCCTAGGCGGAATCCTACCCAAAGGCTTCCTGCGAGCAACATACCCACAAACGTCCAGCGTAGCGCGCGCATAGCTTATTTTCAACAACAAAGCCCGGCATCTTACCTAAGCAGACGCCGGGCAGTGGCTGAATGTTCAATATTTCAAGCAATTAACGGCGCAATCACCAGCGAAACGATCGCGATGAGCTTGATCAAAATATTCAAGCTTGGTCCTGAAGTATCCTTGAGCGGGTCACCTACGGTATCACCTACGACAGCAGCCTTGTGAGCGTCACTTCCCTTGCTATATGTAACGCCGTCGATTTCGATGGTGCCTTCAATACGCTTTTTGGCATTATCCCAAGCTCCACCAGCATTTGCTTGAAAAATGGCCAGCAACACACCCGAGACGGTAACGCCAGCTAGCAGTCCGCCCAGCATATTTTTGTCGATAAGCCCGATCACCACTGGTGTGATTACTGCCAGCAAACCGGGGAGTACCATTTCGCGGATCGCTGCCTTGGTTGAAATATCAACGCAACGGGCATACTCAGCACGTGCTTTGCCCTCACGCAGTCCTGGAATCTCACGAAACTGACGCCCTACCTCTTTAATCATGTCCGAGGCCGCGCGCCCCACAGCACCCATAGCCATTGCACTAAAAACGTAGGGCAAGGCAGCCCCCAGGAGCAGGCCTGCAAGAATCTTAGGCTGCGATACGTCGATCGTAGGGACATGGGCTTGCTGCATGTAGGCCGCAAACAAAGCCAGGGCTGTCAAGGCAGCTGATCCAATAGCAAAGCCTTTTCCAATGGCTGCTGTCGTGTTGCCTACGGCATCGAGCTTATCGGTACGCTGGCGCACCTCTGGGGGCAAGTGCGCCATCTCGGCAATCCCCCCAGCATTGTCAGAGATCGGCCCATAGGCATCGACCGCCAGCTGCACCCCTGTTACCGAAAGCATACCCAGCGCAGCAATCGCAATCCCATACAATCCGGCAGCGGTATATGCCCCGATGATGCCCAAGGCCAAGACAAGTGCCGGTAGCCCGGTAGAGAACATACCCACGCCAAGCCCAGCAATAATGTTTGTTGCGGCCCCGGTTACGCTTTGCCGGGCAATATGTAATGTAGGGGTCGTATGCGCAGAGGTATAGTATTCCGCGATGAATCCGATAAGCACCCCTGCAGCCAATCCGATGAGTACCGCAACATAAACCCCTGCGGCAGTATAGTCTGTAAATGGAATGAGCGGACTTTCAGCTGTCCATGCGGAGGGCAGCATCCAGCGAATAACAAAATAGGCCAAGATGGCCATAGCGATCGCTGCACCAAACTCCCCCTGATTTAAAGCCTTTTGCGGATTGCCGCCTTCTTTGACCTTAACAAAAAAGCCTCCAAGGATCGAGACCACAATGCCTACGGCCGCCAGCACCAACGGCAGCAACACGCCAGCTAGCGGGTGCACACCGGGTATGTGTTGGAAAACCGGCACAAACGAGGCTCCCAGCACCATCGTGCCGATAATAGAACCCACGTAGCTTTCAAAGAGGTCAGCCCCCATGCCTGCTACATCGCCGACGTTGTCGCCCACGTTGTCGGCAATGGTTGCTGGATTGCGGGGATCGTCTTCCGGAATGCCTTCATAGACCTTACCCGCTAGGTCAGCACCGACGTCGGCAGCCTTGGTGTAGATCCCCCCACCCACACGAGCAAACAAGGCAATCGACGAAGCACCCAGCGAAAAACCCGAAATGACGTTAACGACCTTAGCGTAATCCCACATCAGAATTTCGCTGTAGAGCAAAAACAACAAGCCCAAGCCCAGCAACCCTAAGCCAACTACGCTTAGGCCCATGACTAGCCCACCGGAAAACGCTACGTTCAGCGCCGGACCCAAACCCTGGCGTGCTGCTTGCGTTGTACGCACGTTGGCTTTGGTAGCCACCGTCATGCCGATGAACCCTGCGGTCGCCGAGCACACCGCTCCCACCACAAACGAGAGGGCAATCAGCCAGGAAGATTCCGGTTGCCTGGCATTAAAAATGGCCAGCAATACGGCCACCACAAGCACAAAGATGGCCAATACCCGATATTCCCGTTTTAAGAAAGCCCGAGCGCCTTCAGCAATGGCCGATGCAATTTGCTGCATCTCCGGCGTGCCCGGATCCTGGCGGGCGATCCAGCGCGTGCGTCCTAGAGCATACAACAGCGCTAAAAGTCCAGCCAGGGGAACGAGATACGTGAATACCATTTCCATAAGTTTTGCACAGTTGTCCCTAAAACGAACCGTTTATGCTGCCAGAGACGGCAAGCCTTGAATGTTTCTTAGGATAGCCGCGCGGCAAGATACAAAACCGAAGCTATTCCTGGATCGAAAGGCTGCTTAAGCTACGCAAAAAGTGCATGAAGGAGGTTATTCTAACGACGCCGCACGGTTGTAGCGGTTCATGGCGGCGGCTAAGCCTTCGCAGGCAAACGTGACCGCAGCCTGGCAGGCGCGCTCCAGTGCGGCTTCTACCAACGGCCACTCTTCTTGGGTAAAAGGCGAGAGGACGTAGTCGGCCTGTCGCCCTCGGGCATACGCATGGCCTATGCCAATGCGAAGCCGCGGAAAGTTCGTTGTACCTAAGGCGCGGATGATATCTTCGACGCCATTATGCCCACCAGCGCTCCCCCCCGGTCGCAGACGGATTCGCCCTGGAGGCAAATGGAGATCGTCGTATATGACAAGCAGCCGTTCTAGGGGAAGGCGATAGTAACGCACCACTTCGCCTACCGCTACGCCGCTTCGGTTCATAAACGTGAGGGGTTTCATCAACCCCACTGGACATCCTTCAAGTTGCCCCCATCCAAGGAGCGAAGGTCCCCGCTCCGATCGCCAGGTAATCCCGTACCGCTCAGCCAGACGGTCGACGACCATGAAGCCAGCGTTATGACGCGTCTGCGCATACTGTGGCCCTGGATTACCCAGCCCCACAATCAACGCACGTACCGCCATGCCCAGTCTGGTAAAGCCTTAAGCTGCTGCTCCAGGGGCTGCTTCACCTTCTTCCTCTAACAGGCCTCTAACCGTTGGGGGCTCCACAACCACAACCACTTGATCCGGCGAGTCTTCAAATTCCAGCCCTTCGAGCTTCAGGTCGCCGACATGGATGGCATCGCCAATATCCAATGCGCTTACATCGACCTCAATATGGGCCGGAATGTGCTGTGGCAAGCAGCGCACCTCCAGCTCGTGCGCCACCACGTGCAGCACACCTCCCCGCTGCACCCCAATCGCACTACCCAAAACCTGCACCGGCACCGAGACGGTAATTTTCTCACCCCGCTGCAACACCTGAAAATCGGCATGTATAGGACGATCGGTTACGGGATGGAACTCCACGTCTTTGAGGATGCATTCCCACGTTTGCCCGTCGAGCTGAAGCTGCACCACGTGGGTTTCGGTCGTATAAATCAACGGCCGTAGTGCCAACTCAGGCACCTGAAAAGGAATAGGCGCTACGTGGTGCCCGTAAAGAATGCACGGTACCCAGCCTTGGCGCCGGATGTCTTTGGCTGCACGCTTACCCGTCTGGCGCGGCTTAGCTTCAAGGGTTATCGTCTGCATAGCTTTCAAAGGGTTTATTCCACAAATAGCGTTGAAACCGAAGCATCGGTATAAATACGCCGAATCGCATCGGCAAAAATTTCGGCCACGCTAACCACCTCAATCTTTTCTGAGGGTCGCTTGAGCGGGATCGTGTCGGTTACCACCAGTTTGGTCAACACAGAGGATTCAATGCGCTCGTAGGCCGGACCCGAAAGCAGCGCATGGGTGCAGGCAGCGTAGATTTCCTTGGCGCCCGCTTCCCGTAACGCCTGCGCCGCATTGGTTAGCGTCCCCGCTGTATCCACAATATCATCAATCAGGAGCACATTCCGACCTTTGACTTCCCCGATGATGTTCACTACTTCGGCTTCGTTTTGACGCGGCCGGCGCTTGTCGATCAGTGCCAGATCGGTCTGCAGGCGCTTAGCATAAGAACGGGCTGTCTTTAGCGCCCCAACATCGGGCGCTACGACAACCAGATTTTGAATATGGAGCCGGTGTACATATTCAGCAAACACAGCCGAGCCGTAGAGATGATCGACGGGCACATCAAAAAAACCCTGAATCTGCGGCGCATGCAAATCCATCGTGAGCAATCGGTCGATGCCCGCTGTGGTCAGCATATTGGCCATCAGCTTGGCCGCAATGGAAACCCGCGGCTGATCTTTACGCTCCTGGCGGGCATAACCGAAATACGGAATCACCGCCGTAATCCGAGCGGCCGAAGCACGCCGAGCGGCATCGATCATCAAAAGCAGCTCGATCCAGTTTTCCGCTCCAGGATGCGTACTTTGAATGATAAAAACGTCTGCACCCCGAATGGACTCCTCGTAGCGAACGTAGATCTCGCCGTCTGAAAAATTTTTAATCGTTACCTGACCCAGCTCCTGGCCGTAGGCTTCGGCTATACGCCTGGCCAATGCCGGATTTGAGCGGCCAGCAAATAGCATGATCGGCCGCTCATTGCGGGCACTCAGTAACATGGGCTTGAACTCACTTTGGATCAACAAAAAACCTGCACCCATGGTGCAGGGCACAGCCGGCACACGCCAGCCCACACACGTTAAGCTGCCCGGGGAGGATTCGAACCTCCACATACGGCTCCAAAGGCCGCTGTCCTGCCATTAGACGACCGGGCAGTAGGTTTGAGAATGTTAAAGATAACGCATCCTAGAGCGCAGCTGCAACGCAAAGAATTCCTTGTGGATCCGCTTTCTTCAGGGATTCATGCATTCCTTTTAACGCCGCATAACCCAAGCGGCTTCTGCCTTCGCAAAAGTGTCGTTTGACGAAACGCCTGTTTTTTGAATATAATCGCGTTGTTTACACCCCCCAAGACGTATGGAGGACTTTCTCTATGGTAAAAGATAAAGCTATCGGCATCATCGGTGGGATGGGACCCCATGCTGGCCTGGAGCTGGTTCGCCACATTTTTGACCAAACCGTTGCCACAACCGACCAGGATCACCTGCCTGTTGTCATGTTCTCTTATCCAGATCGCATCCCAGACCGCAGTATATTTTTATTTGGTAAATCTCAAGAAAATCCGGCATTTGCAATTGCCGAGCAGATTCGTATGGCCGAATCCGTAGGCGTGGTGGTTGCCGGTATTCCTTGCAATACCGCCCACGCGCCGGCCATCTTTAACGTCATTCAAGAAGAGCTGGCGCGCTGCGGCAGCCGCGTTCGGGTGCTCCATCTCATCGAAGAAGCGGTTCGCTTTGTGCGGGAGCAGTATCCTGACGTTAAACGCGTTGGTGTACTTTCGACGCTCGCGGTCTACCGGCTTGGGCTCTATCGCAGCGCCCTAGAGGCAGCAGGCTATGAAGTTGTCGTACCCGACGAAAACGTGCAAGAAACAATCGTCAACCGAACCATTTTTGACCCTGTCTACGGGCTGAAAGCACAAAGCCATCCGGTGTCTAAAATTGCTCGCCAAAGCCTGCTCACCGCCATTGCCCACTTGCGCCAAAAGGGGGTTGAAGCTGTAGTACTGGGCTGCACGGAACTTCCGCTGGCTATTCCAGAGCCAGAGCTCGACGGCCTGCCGATGATCGACCCTGCTTTAGCCCTAGCACGAGCGTTGATTCGGGAAACCTACCCAGAACAACTCAAACCTTTGTAATCTGCCGTGGCGCTGCTTCCTGCCCTTGCTGAGGTACGTGCCGTACTGTTCGACCTGGACGGTACGCTCTATCAAGGCAATCAGCCGCTTCCAGGCGCTGTCGAAGTGGTCCATGCACTCGAGAGCGCTGGCGTAGTCGTCCGCTTTGCGACAAACACAACCTCCAAAAGCCGTCGCCAATTGGCTGAAAAGCTCCAGCGGCTTGGATTTAAGGCTGCTCCTGAGCAAATCTTTAGCCCACCTGCATTGGCAGGGGCCTTCCTGCGCCAGCAAGGCGCTTCAGCCTACTTACTTGTGCCCGAAGCTGCCAAAGAGGATTTTGCTGGTGTTCCGGAGAACAACACCACACCAGACTTTGTGGTCGTGGGCGACTTAGGGGCGGCATGGACGTTTGAGCGCCTCAACCATGCTTTCCGTCTCATTCAAGAAGGCGGCGCAGGCTTAATTGGCTTAGGCCGTACGCGTTACTGGCAAACCGATACTGGATTGCAGCTGGATGCAGGCCCGTTTATTGCCGCGCTGGAGTATGCTACTGGCCGAGAAGCCCTTATTTTCGGAAAACCTGATCGCCGCTTCTTTAGCGCAATCTGTGAAACGCTGCACCTGCCTCCAGTGCAGGTGGCTATGGTGGGCGACGACATCCTGACCGACGTGGGCGCAGCGCAAGCGGCAGGACTCAAAGGCGTGCTGGTCCGCACCGGTAAGTTTCGGCCATCTGACCTCGAGACCCCGATTCGGCCCGACCTGATTCTCGACAGTGTTGCCGTCCTTTGGCTATAACTACGCTACGCCCACCACTGCCAAGGCTTCTAAAACAGCTGCATGCAGGTGACCATTGGAGACGACAACACCTCGATTGGCTGTTAACCTCGGACCGCAGTTAAACCTTAACGGCGCTCCCGTGATGTCGGTCACGCGCCCACCGGCTTCAGTTACCAGCAGTGCTCCCGCAGCATGATCCCAGATGTGCTCCACATAAGCTGGCCGCGTAGGTAGCCGCAAGTACAAATCTGCCTCACCCTGGGCTACCAGTGCATACTTAGCCTGACTATCAAGGCGCAAAGGCGGCACTCCTATACCCAAACGCCGAGCAACTTCTGCGGCCGCGTCATGGGCGCTATGTGCCGATTCGAACGACTCGCAGAAACGCGCCTGTGTGGGATCCGTCACCGCACTCGTATGCATGCGCACGGGCTCGCCTTCCTCCCAAAGCGGCCAAGCCCATGCCCCTTCACCGCGCACTGCTGTAAATACCACACCACGCGGTGCGCCTGGGGCGGCCTTTAGCGGCAAGTTGGGGCAAGCCAGCGCAGCAACATGCACTTCGCCTTCAAGGATGAGCGCCAACGCAATGGCGTACTGGTCCCCACGCAAAAAGCCCTTTGTACCATCGATCGGATCTAGCGTCCAGAATCGGGGTCGATAGCTTTTCAAATTACCCCGGTCAATCCAGGCGCACACTTCTGCGGCCGTAGCCGTGGGCACGAGGCGCTGCACTTCCTCTACCACGCGCGCAAGCAACGTTGCCTGCGCTGGATCGCGTAAAACCGCGCTGTCTTCTTCAGCCATAACCGGATCTTCCGGAAAGGCTTCTGCCAGATAGCGACATACCAGCGCCTGACTGCCAAAATCAGCTAGGGTAACCGGGCTGTGGTCTTTTTTTTCCAATACCTCGGACTTCAGTGCAGCCTGCACGTTGCGGCACAGCAAAGCCGCTTCCCGTACGGCAGCCAACGCTACGTCGTGTTCTAAAAGGGTCATTGGGCTAGTTGACTTTCTACCTATCGTGCAAGAATGAGACAGCAGCTGCCAGGTTTGGACACTGCGGCCTGAACGGTCATCTTAATTTTGCGGTGCAGGAAGGGTGTGCGGCGATGCGGCCCCAGCCGCTTCCAATTGACGCATGTCGTTATATTTGGAAGGGCACTTTATCAAGATTTCCCGGGCGTGAAAGACTTCGCCCTCCATGCGTCCAATCACCACCAGCTGCTCTGCTTCCTCAAAGTTAGCGGGTTTAGGGTTAGGGTAGTCTACACGCTGCACCTTGCCTGTAGCATCACGCATGTAAAACGTAAACACGTTCCGACTGGGGTCGTAGCCTACAGGCTGCTCGCGGGCCCACTGCCCCACCACGTGTGCTTCACTACCCGAAGCGGCCGCTTCGGCAAAGTTCATGTACCCTCCTACTTTTTTGCCAAAACTCAGCAGCACCAACGAGAAAAATCCGCCGAGCAAGGCAACGCCCATAAGGGTTTTGAGCACCCGCTTATTCATGGAGACGTTCCTGAGTTGGTTTCGGGTAGACGTTCCTGAAGCATACGCTCCAGACGATCCAGCTTGCGATCGGTCCGAAGCAAAAACAACGCCAGTCCTAGCCAGATAATCAGCACGACGGCCAGCACTACGTAGAGCTTATCTTCGGCAAGCATCACGCGCTCAATGCCTTGAGGAGGCTTTGTGGGCACGGTTGCTGTAGCCCAGATCGTGTCGTAGGGCGTTGCGATGCCTGCCGCGGTTGTATCGCTTACAGGTTGCACCTTCATAGCTCGGCCTCCAGCATCGGTTTACGCAAAAGCACTGCACGCGCTTCCAGTAGAGCCAGCCGCACGCGCTGCGTATAGAGCACCCAGAAGAGTCCAATAAAACCGATTACGGCCGGGTAGAACACCAGGCGCATGATCGGGTGCGTGATGTCGCTAAAGGCTGGATTGCCCTCAGCGCCGGGATGCAGACTTTCCATCTGGCGCGGCAACGTGTAGAGCAAAAACGGAGTCGTCACGCAAGCAAACAGGTTGTAGACCGCTGCCACCCGACCACGTTTTTCAGGATCTTCAACCGCGCTGCGCAGCACAAAGTAAGCGCCATAAATGAGCAGCTGAATCAGCACAAACGATTGCTTAGGATCAAAATTCCACCAAAGGGACGTACCCAAATACCACGTAAACCTGGCCCATACGATACCGGTGATAAGCCCTAACAGGCCAAAGACCAGCCCTACCCGTGCTGCCTCCCGGGCGCGCACGTCACGGATCGGATCGCCAGATTGCAAATAGCGCAGCGAATGGTAAGCCGAAACCAATGCGGCAGCCATTAAGGTAAACCACATCGGCACGTGAAAATAGAGATTGCGTGCCGTGTGCTCCAGAATATGGATACGCGGGATGCGAAGCAAAAACGCTCCCAAAAGCACCAATGTCAGCCATCCCAAAACCCCGTTGCGAATGTGGCGATACCGCCTAAGGTTGATAACTTCGCTCATGGGCTAGTCCAGCCAGATATACTCAAATAAAAGTACAGCCGCTGTAATCACAGCGCCCCCAAACCCCAGCAGCGTCAGTAAGGCATCGGCAGCTACCGTCCACCCCTCGGCCACAAGGAGTGCGCTTCGCGTGGCGTCGACAGCAGCCAGCAGCAACGGCACCAACACAGGAAACAACAACACGGGAAGCAAAGCGCCGCGCCCTCCAGCTGCCCGGGCAATGAGCGCACTTAGCAGCGTTGTCGCACCCGCCAGTCCTATAGATCCCAGGATCAACGTCAGCACAAGCAGTCCGGGCCAGGCAACCTCGGCGCCTAGCAACAATGCAAACGCCCCCACGGCTACCAGGTTCAAAGCCAACAGGAGCACAAAGTTTACCAGCAATTTGCCGCTGTAGACGGCACCCGGCCGCACGTTGAGCTGAAGAAGCAAAATGGTACCCCGCTCTTCCTCACTGATGAAGGCGCGCCCCAACCCTACAGCTGCCGCAAACAAAATCACCATCCACAACAGCGCAGCCTGCACTTGAGCGCTCAGTGGCGATGGCCCTACTGCAAAAGCCACCACAACCAACGCGCTAAGTGCAAACAGCAGGAGCATGTGGATGGCATAGCGCGCCCGGAGTTCCAGCTTGATATCCTTTTCGAAAACGGCCCAAAATCCACGCAACCAGACCTTCATTTCGCTGTGGCGCATTGTAGTTTGATCTATGTAAAGATAGGACAATCCACACGGAAACGCACATGACAGCGGATCGCATGCTAGGCGCCTTGCTGGGTACGGCTATAGGCGACGCCCTAGGCATGCCTGTCGAAGGGCTTAGTCACGACAACGTACGGCGCTACTACCGGGGCATCAAGCAGTATGAGCCTGACCGCTACCGCGGTGATCTTCAGGCTGGCCAGTGGACCGACGACACGCAGTTTACGTTCACCCTGGTGCACGTCCTAACGGAATGGCTAGAGGCCAACGAACACCCTAAGCGTTTTGATGCAGCCCTTGGCGAACGCCTGGCCGCAGCCTACGTCGCACAGCTCCCTCAAGCCCGGCGATGGGGTCCCACCAGCCGGGCTGCTGTGGCGCGCCTTATGCAGGGCGCTGCCTGGAATGCATCTGGCGATGCTTGTCAACCAACCAACGGTGCAGCAATGCGCGCTGCACCGTTAGGCCTTTGGTGGGCCGCTACTGGCGCTTCTCCCCAAGAGGCACTGGCTTTTATCTACCCCATCCTTGCCATTACCCATCGGCATCCTACAGCGCTGGTGGCCGGCTTCGGCCAGGCCTTTGCTGTAGCCGAAGTATTGCGCACACCGCCCAATGCTTTTGCTGCGCATCTTTTTTGGCAGCATCTTCTCCAGCTTACTACTTGGGCAGAATCGGCCTTAGGCGACGTGTCGGCAGCCTGCTCTCGCCGCCTTCGGCTACTGCAACCCCACCTACATGACGTTCCTTTAGATCTTCAGGACCTATGCAACGGCACCGGAACGCAAGCCGACGAAAGCTGGCCGTTTGCCGTAGCGATGTTTGTGCGCAACCCAGATCTGATCGAAGCCACGTTGCTATCGGCCATTAACGTAGGCGGCGATACCGACACCATAGGAGCCATGGTCGGAGCACTGCTAGGCGCGCGCCACGGATGGTCTGCATTTCCAGAATCCTGGAGACGCGGCCTAGAAGCCTCTGAGCTCCTTGAGACCGAAGCCCGGGCGCTGATTCAAAGGCTACTCCCCTTTTTGTCTTAGCGCATTTACGCTAGCTTGCCGCACAGGCGAACCGAATTGGATGCATCGCGTTGCCCTACGCTGCAGCAAGGTGTAAGCGTCTACGGTATGATCCCGCGCGAGTTGTTCCAAAAAATCCGTCGCTTAGAGGTACGCACCCGGGGGTTGGTCGACAGTCTTTTTAGCGGTGAGTACCACACCGCCTTCAAAGGCCAGGGGATCACGTTTGCCGAAGTGCGGCCTTATCAGATGGGCGACGACGTGCGAACGATCGACTGGAGCGTCTCGGCCCGTATGGGTACGCTTTACGTCAAGCTTTTCGAAGAAGAGCGGGAGCAAACGCTTTTGCTCGTCGTCGACGTATCGGGCTCACAACGGTTTGGCCTGCGTAGGCGTACCAAGCAAGAGCTTGCAGCTGAAGTCTGCGCCGTGCTCGGCTTTAGCGCGCTTCGAAACCACGACAAAGTCGGCCTTCTTTTGTTTTCTGACCGCATTGAAGGATTTGTACCACCACGAAAAGGCCGTCGCCATGTGCTACGTCTCTTGCGTGACCTGTATGCTTGCTCACCCCGCTCGCATCGCACCAACCTGCGCGTAGCGCTCGACTACCTGCTGCGCGTGCAGCGTCGCCGTGCAATTATACTCCTTTTAAGTGATTTCCTGGACATGCCTAGCTTTGAGCGGTCGTTGCGCGCTTTGGCACGCCGGCATGACGTGATAGCCCTTCAGCTTCAAGATCCCGTTGAGCAGGCATGGCCCGCCGTAGGGCTTGTCGAAGTGGTAGACATCGAAACAGGCCAGCATCGATGGCTGGATACGCGTAGCAAACGCGTGCAACAGTGGCTGGCTGCGCACACCCAAGCGCGCCAGGCTGCACTGGAAACCCAATTCCGCCAATTGCAGATCGACCACGTCTGCCTCCGTACCGATACCGACTACGTGGAACCTTTGCTGCACTTTTTTCACCAACGGAACCGTCGCCGCTAATGCGTTGGTACTTTTGGATTGGCTTCTGGGTTGGCTATTGGCTACCTTCGGCAGCAGCCCAAGCCCCTCAACTTACCATTAGGCTTTCGGCCGACACGGTACTTATCGGCGAACGGTTTACGCTGACGCTGGTAGTAGAGCGCGACGCGGGCTGGCAGCTTGAGGCGCCAACCGATAGCCTCCTGGGCGACCTCTATGTCGTTGGCACGCCCCTACACCGCAGCTACCCGGCCGGCCCAGGCCGCCTGCGCGACAGCCTGGTCTACACGGTAACCACTTTTGCACTCGACACTGCCCGCGTTCCGGCCTTATCCCTTCGCCTACGCACGGAAACCGAACACCAAACGCTCCACACCCCACCTTTGCGGGTCGTGGTGCGCTCCATCGTACCACCCGATGCCTCAGGCATTCGCGCCTTAGCACCCATCGTCGACTTTCCAGCCCCCCAATGGCCCTGGCTGCTTGGTCTCGCCGTAGTGGCCCTGCTGCTAGGCTTGGCCGTCTATTTCTGGCGACGCCGCGGTCAGCAACCTCCCAGCGTTCCTTTAGCTGCGCGCAACGCTGCTTCTGATCCTTACGAAGTTGCCTTAAAACATCTGGAGGCCTTAAAGCCGCTGGCGGATCAGATACCGGTGAAGCCATTTTATGTCGGTCTTACCGAAACCTTACGGGGCTATCTCGAAGACCGCCTGGGCCTTGCCGCCCGCAAAATGACGACACGCGAGCTCATTGCACATCTGCAGCGCTACCCCCTACCGACCATCGCTGCCCTGGCCGAACCTTTGCGCCAGGTACTTGAAGCTGCCGACTTAGCAAAATTTGCCTGTCGAGAATATCCCCCAGCGTATAACCACCACATGCTAGCCGTAACGCATACCCTCCTTGAACGCCTCGAACGCACCCTAGCTGCTGATCGGCTTCCTCCCTCTACTGAACCGTCTTGAAGCTTTTGTCGTTTGCGTTTAACAGCACAAGGCGCTTCGCCTTTTGAGCATCCGAAGGCTCAAACGCCCGCCTTCTGTAAACCATCGTTGCAGTCTTATGCACACCCTTGAGCTTTCGCTGCCCCTTACGAACCCGGTCTTGGTTTTTGCTATAGCGTTGCTGCTGATCTTAGTCGTGCCCTTAATCTTTCAGCGCCTCCTGCGGCTGCCTGGCCTCATCGGACTTATCATTGCGGGTGTGCTTATTGGTCCACATGGCCTCAATATCCTTGCCCGCGATGCTTCCATCGAATTGCTCGGCACAGTTGGGCTGCTTTACATCATGTTTATATCCGGCCTAGAAATAGACCTGAATGAATTCAAGCGCCAGCGCCATCGGAGTTTGCTCTTTGGCATTTTAACGTTTGTCATTCCCCAAGGATTAGGTATACTCGTTGGCACTACGGTGCTGCATTTTAGCTGGCCCAGCGCCGTGCTTCTGGGGGCTGTCATTAGCTCCCATACCTTGCTTGCCTATCCCCTTGTGAGCCGCTTGGGGCTCGGACGCGTAGAATCCGTGACCGTGGCCGTAGGCGCTACAATTTTGACCGATACGGCAGCACTGCTGGTCTTAGCCCTTGTGGTTCAAGCTGCTAACGGACAGCTTACCCCGCTGTTTTGGTTGCAGATTGGCGGTGCCCTTACACTCTACGTGCTCGGGGTGCTTTGGGCCGTTCCCCGACTTGGGCAGTGGTTTTTCCAAAAAATCCGCAGCGAAGGCACCTATGAATTTATCTTTGTGCTCACCATTCTTTTCGTGTGCGCCTTTTTCGCGGCAGTAGCAGGCGTGGAACCTATTGTAGGCGCTTTTTTGGCGGGCCTCACGCTGAACCGCTTGGTACCAGAACCCAGTCCCCTCATGCATCAAATCCGCTTTGTTGGGGAATCTCTCTTTATCCCGTTTTTCTTGCTTTCCGTAGGCATGTTGGTCGATGTGCGCGTGTTTTTCCAGGGTGCGCAGGCTTGGACAGTCACGCTCGCAATGCTCGGAGCGGTTTTGGTAGCCAAATGGTCTGCGGCCCAGCTTACGCGACCGCTGTTTGGGTACAGCGCCGATCATGGCTGGCTCGTGTTTGGCCTAACCATACCTCAAGCCGCTGCAACGCTGGCCACCGTCTTGGTCGGATACCAAGCGAATCTATTTGACATCAACGTGCTGAATGGCACGATTCTCATGATGCTGATTACCTGCGTGCTGGGACCCTGGGTGGCTGGCCACTATGGTCGCCGTATTGCTCGGGCTATGGAACATGCCCCACCAGAGGCAAGCCACGCGCCCCAGCGCATCATGGTTTCCTTGGCCAATCCCGAAACAGCTCCTTTGTTGATGGAACTGGCTTTGCTGATCCGCCAGCCTACCTTCAAGCAGCCGCTATACCCTATTACAGTTGTACGCAATCGAGGCGACGTCAACCGCGCTGTGGTCGAAGCCGAAAAACTCTTAGGGCACGCCACAGCACATGCTGTAGCAGCCAACGTTCCGGTAACCCCTCTGGTCCGCATTGGGCATAACGTGGTTACTGCACTACAGCAAGCCATTCAGGAACAGCGTATTTCTACAGTAGTGATTGGATGGAACGGGAAAATTGGGCGTCGCCACATTTTTGAAAGCGTACTCGATCAACTGTTAGAACGCAGCCAAGAGTTGGTATTGGTCAGTAAAATTGAGCAACCTCTGGCCACCATCAACCGTGTTGTTCTTCTGATCCCTCCGTATGCTGAAGCCGAACCTGGGTTTACAGAAGCCATCCGCACCCTAAAAACCCTGACCTACCAGGAAAGCGCGCAGCTTGTTGTTTTTACACCCAAAGAACGTCTACCCCAGATACAGACCCTCCTTAAAACGCAAAAGCCTACGGTGCCCACAACTTACCACCCCCTGTCTTCTTGGTCACAAGTTATCGTTGCCTACCAAGCCGAAAGCCAGCCCCATGATCTACTTTGCCTTATTTCAGCCCGATCGGGAACGTTAAGCTGGCATCCTAGCCTGGAACGGCTTCCCCGACTCTTGGCCCGCCGTTTTCCCCAAAAAAGCCTGCTGGTCGTCTTTCCCCCTTTATTTACCGAAGAACAAAAAGACCTGCTGCTCTCGACAGATTCGCTAAGCACCTTGCTCACCCCGCAGCGCATTCGCCTACCCCTGCAGGGCGAGCAGCCTGCTGAAGCACTGGCTGATTTGCTCCAAACAGGCTTCTCAGAAACAGACTTCCGCATGGAAACACTAATCCCGTCGCTGCTAGAAAAAGGGGTTGTTGCCCTTACAGAAGACGTTGCGCTCTACCATGCGCATGTAGATACGCTGACTGCTCCTATGCTGTTTTTAGGCATTCATGCTCAGGGATTACAATTTTCTCAGCATGCCCACCCCGTACACCTTGTTATGGTGCTGCTAAGCCCCAATGCTGAGCCTTCAGAAAACCACGTGCACCGCATAGAGCAATTGGTGCGTTTGGCTTATACCCCTTCTACAATAGCGCAACTGCGCAAAGCGCGTACACCCGAAGAAGCGTATGCCGTGTTGCACACCTACCTACACACGCTGCGCTCATGAAAGCTTTTCCTCCAGCCCTGATCGAACGCCTTGCAGGCGCTCAATCGGTTGCAGTACTGACCGGCGCAGGGATCAGTGCCGAAAGCGGCGTGCCGACATTCCGAGATGCCGGAGGCCTATGGGAGCAGTTTCGGCCTGAAGAACTCGCCAATGTGCAGGCTTTTTTGCGCAACCCCGACTTGGTGCAGCGCTGGTATGCCTACCGCCGTAAGCTGGTGCGAGAGGTGGAACCTAACGCTGGCCATTATGCGCTGGTAGCGCTGGAGCGCCTGATTCCTGACTTTACGTTGATTACGCAAAACGTGGATAACTTGCATCGCCGAGCAGGCAGCCAGCGCATCGTAGAACTGCACGGGAACCTGCTGCGCAGCTACTGCATCAACTGCCGGCGTCCAGCTACCGAAATTGACCTGGAGGCTGCCGCTGAAGGCCAACCGGCGCGATGCCCAGCATGTGGGGGATTGATCCGCCCTGACGTGGTTTGGTTTGGCGAGTTTTTGCCGGAAGAAGCCTTGACTGAAGCCTATGCCGCCTGCGAGCGGGCCGAGGTGTTTTTAAGCATCGGAACCAGCGCCCTTGTTTATCCGGCTGCTGGCTTGCCCCTAGAGGCAAAACGCCACGGCGCCTATGTAGCCGAAATCAACCTGCATCCCAGCGCCATTGCCCGCGAAGTAGATGCCGTTATCCTAGGAAAAGCAGGCGAGATTCTGCCGGTATTGGTCGAAACTCTCCGACAGGCCCGCTCGCGAAACGCTCCTGCTGCAGGCTCGTAAATACGGCCTAATCCCAATCCCGTCATCGCATGACGCTGGCCCAACCGGAATGGCTATGGGCACTGGCCCTGCTTCCTGCCTTGGCCTTACTGCGCTGGTGGCTTTGGCGCCGGCGTAAAGGCGACGTACAGTTTAGCAGCACGACCCTCCTTAGCCATGTCCCACAAACGTTCTGGAGCCGCCTGAGGGGGCTGCCATTTGCATTGCGCTTGGCAACGCTCGCTTTGTGCATAGTTGCGCTGGCCCGACCGCAAGAGCGGTTTGTACGCGAAACGCACACGGTTGAAGGCATCGACGTGTTGCTGGTTCTCGACGTGTCCTCGTCGATGCTGGCGCAAGACTTCCTGCCCAACCGTTTCGAAGTGGCCCGACGTACGGCTGCCCATTTTGTACAGGGTCGGCAACAGGACCGCATCGGTCTGGTGGTCTTTGCAGGGCAGGCCTTTACGCAGGTACCCCTCACGTTGGACTACGCTTTCCTCCAAACCATGCTAGCACGGCTTCAGCTCGGCCGTCTAGAGGACGGCACAGCCATCGGTACGGCCTTGGCCACTGCCGTAAACCGCCTCAAAGATGCGGAAGCCCGCAGCAAGGTTATCATTCTGCTCACCGATGGCCAGAACAACCGGGGAGAAATCGATCCGCTCACTGCAGCCCAGCTAGCACGGATGGCTGGTATTCGCATCTACACCATTGGCCTAAGCGGCCACGGCCAAGCTCCTTTGGGCCCGCAACGCCAGCTTGTCCCAGTAGAAATTGACGAAGTTATGATGCAGCGCGTGGCCGAACTAACCGGTGGGCGGTACTTTCGGGCAACCGACGAAAAGGCCTTAGAAGCCATCTACGCTGAAATTGACCGACTCGAAAAAAGCCCTGTTGCTTCGTTGCGCTACGAAGCCGTGCGTGAGCGCTACGCAGGGTTTTTACTGGCAGCACTGCTGCTGCTTTGTTTGGAAATCGGACTACGGAGCACGCGGCTGCGACGTTTGGTAGACGCATGATCCACTGGTTACATCCCGAACTCGCCTGGACGCTTGTTGCAGTGCCGCTGGTGGCTCTACTGCTGTGGTGGGCAGCCCAGCAGCAACAGCGCGACCGTGTCCGTTTGGGTGATCCAGAACTGCTCAATCGCCTGGCCTCGCAAACGTCACGTGCAATGCGCGCTTTTCGCACGGCGTTCCTACTGCTTGCCGTGTTGCTCCTGAGCCTTGCCTTGATGGGCCCCCGCACTGGGGTGCAACCGCGCACCGCTGAGCAGCGCGGCTTAGACCTGCTCATTGCGCTCGACGTATCCAACTCAATGCTGGCAGAAGACGTCACGCCGAATCGACTTGTCCGCGCCCGCTATACGTTGCATCGCTTGCTCGACCACTTAGCAGGTGATCGTGTAGGGCTCATTCTGTTTGCCGGCGATGCCTTTTTGCAATGTCCTTTTACTACAGACTATGGTGCCGTACGCCTGTTTTTGGACATAGCCGATCCTTCGCTAATCCCTACGCAAGGCACCGACTATGTGCGCATGCTGCAGCTAGCTTTGCAAACCTTCGCCTCCCTCCCGCCGAGCTCTACCTCACGCAGCCGCGTGCTGCTTGTTGTTTCCGATGGCGAAAACCATGCACCCAACGTGGAGCGTATGGTTCGCGCTCTAGAAAACGCTGGCATTGCGCGCTTAGCTGTTGGCGTTGGAGAAACGTCCGGGGCCCCAATTCCAGTATACGAAAAGGGCCAGCGCTTGGGTTTTAAACGCGATCAAGCAGGACGCATTGTCTACACGCGACTGGAGCCGACCACGCTTCAGGTACTCGCTGGCAACGAAGGCTACCTCCACCTAAACCACGCAGGCAACATCGTCTCAGCGCTTGTTGAAAAGCTGCATACCTTTAGCCGAACTCCTACTGCCCTTAAAACGTTCGATACTTACGTTGAGCGCTATCAGTGGCCACTGGCACTGGCAGTGCTGTTGCTTTTACTGGAAGCTGTCCTGGGCGGTCGCCGCGTGCCCAAGCTTGTTTAAGTCATGCGTCTGCTGTTTGTCCTATTGCTGCTCTTGGTACTGACAGACGACGGCGCTCGGCGAGGGCGCCACGGCAACGAAGCCTACCGGGCTGGCCGCTATGCGGAAGCAGCAGAAGCGTACCGACAAGGCTTACTGCTTACCCAAAACCCTGCGGTGCGCTTCGGTTTGCAGCATAATCTAGGTGTAGCCCTGCTGCAGCTGGGGCATGTAGCAGAAGCGCGGGCCGCTTTTGAAGCAGCCCTACGCCTGGCGCCTTCGGAAACCGAGCGTGCCCGCGCGGCCTACAACGCTGGCAATGCTGCGGTAGCCGACGGGGATATTGGCGCGGCATTGCGCTACTACCGCATAGCCCTACTGGCCGACCCCGCATTTGAAGACGCCCGCTTTAACTACGAATACCTACTGCGCCACCAGCCACCTACCCCACCTCCTCCCAATACCGGAACCTCTGCCTTGGGCAACCCCTCTCCTCAACCGGAAACTGGCGCTAAAGATCAAGGCAACCCCCAAGCTTCACCTGAAGCTTCCCTCAATGTGCAACAACCTTCCTCAGCGCAATCCTTTGAGGAACCCATGGGCAGACTGTCGCCCGAAATGGCAGCCCGACTTTTAGAAGCGCTGCAGCAGCAAGAACAAGCAGCGCTGCGCCGCGCGATGCAACTTCCCGCACGCCCCGAAGCTGTAGAAAAAGATTGGTAAAGCCCATGCCCTACTGGCTGTGGAGCCTGTGGCTGTTTGCAAGCAGTGCAGCTGCATGGGCCCAAACGTCTTCCCTTACCGTACAAGCGCAGGTACAAGCAACCCAACTGGGGTTGAGCGAAACGGTTGTCTACACCGTCGAGCTCATTGGGGCCACCTCTCCGCCACTGCGCACACCCGATCCGCCCCATACTCGAAACCTCTCGCTCCTACAGCCGCTTCCCGCAGTGCAGCGGTACTATACGCTTGTTGACGGACGTATCCAGCAGCGTCTGCGATATACCTGGCGTTTCCGCCCCATTCAGCCTGGCTTAGCCTGGATTGGTCCTACGCAGCTCACGGTTGGCGGGCAGACGCTGGCTACCGAGCCTATCGAGCTCACCATTGTACACGCCGCCACTGCTTCACCGATGAACGAACCTGTCCAGGAGCCCCCTGTACCCCACCAGCTGTTCATTGAAGCCTACTTAACCCCCGCTAATCCCTACGAGCAGCAGCAAGTCGTACTGGAATACCGCCTGTTTTTTCATGAAGGGCTGCAGGTGTGGCGCAGCCGTATGGTTGGTTCCTGGGAAACGCAGGGCTTCTGGCGTGAAGAGCTGCATGTAGACGATCGGCCGTTGCCGGAGCGCGTGCTTCGTAATGGTCAACCCTACTACACCTTTGTGCTCAAGCGCGTCGCCCTGTTTCCGACCCGCAGCGGAACGCTGCGCATTGACCCGTTCATCATCGAAAGCGAAGTGGCCCGCCGTCCTGATCCACGCGACCCCTTTGCCGCCTTCTTTTCAGGACCCACACAAGTTGAGTACCTGCGTCTTGAAGCGCCAGCCCAGACCGTACACGTGCGTCCGCTACCACCCAATGCCCCGACGGATTTCTCTGGTGCGGTAGGACGCTTTCGCTTAGAAGCAGCTGCACATCCGACAACCGTGCACGTGGGCGAGCCGGTAACGCTCACCCTACGCCTATCCGGCAGTGGTAACCTGGCCACCCTCACGCTCCCCCCGCCTTCGGTGGATACCACCTTTGCCATCTACGCTGCCGGCCATGAGATCACCTATGATCGACAAAAGGACCAGCTTTACGGCATCCGCACCCAAACCTACACCCTCGTACCCCGGGCAGCTGGACGCTTTGAACTTCCTCCCGTGCGCTTGCACTACTTTGACCCCGAAAGCCAGACCTTTCGCGCCCTTGAAGCTACGCTTCCTCCCCTCCGGGTGACGGCAGCACCTGAGGAAGCTTCCCCTGCGACCCCTTCCTTGACTTCCATTCCGACGGCTTCTCCAACACCAAACTACCGCTGGGCGTTCTACAGCAGCCTAGGCCTGCTTGCGCTGCTGGTGCTTGCGCTGCTGCTGTACCGCACGCATCGCCCGTTGCGCCAGAACTACCCCCTTTCGCAGACATTCGATCTGCCTTCCCCCCAACTCTCCCCCCGTGCTTTTTATCCCCAGCTTGATGCTGCGCTCCGGCGGGCCATCAGCCGCTATCTAGGGGAAGACGTACGCGGTCTCTCTCATGCTCAGCTGAAGGCACGTTTGGAACGACAGGGCCTTCCTTCCCCAACCCTACAACATTTGCTTCGCCTACTTGTAACCTGTGAAATCCTAGGCTACGCTCCCCAGACCACAGAAACAGCACGCATGCAGCATTACCAAGAAGCCTTAAGCTTGCTGCAATCCCTAAAAACTCCGTCTGTGCAGGAATAGCCCTTAACCCACACAAAAAAGGGGCAGGCTCAGCCTGCCCCTTGGTACGTAAACAATCCGCCTCAAGCACTTACGGCCTGCGCATAGAGCGCATCGAACTGCCGCTGGGCTTCAACCAGCGCCGCACGCATCAGATCTTCGGCCCGTGCGGTTTCCCGCTCCGCTAACAGCGCCAAAAGCTGCGGCACGTCAAGCTGCTGCGCAGCACGGCGACAGGCTTCCCAGCTTAGGATGCTGCGCACAACCCGATCGATAGCCTGCGCTTCATTGTCGTAGGGACGCGGCTGCATATCGTGCCCTAGCCAGCGACGATAACCTTCCTGCTCCAGCAATCCAGCGAGCGCAATGTTCATGCCGTTAACGCGCGTGCCATGATCGATATCGTAACGCCCAGGTCCGCCCAGAATAATGCCGTCGTTGTAGCCCTGGCTATTCAAATGAAAATGCACCATAGCCCGCTCTTCGAGCTGCTCTACCACGTCATAGACGGCATCCAGACCAATCATTTCCGAATGACCAATCTCCATGTTGACCCCTTTTTTGGCGCGTGCAATGCCGTACTCATCGGCAAGCTGGCGCCAAAGCAGCAGCGCACTGGCTACGGTAGGGAGCAGCATGGCCGGGTGCCCCTCGTTCGGCTTGGGCTCGATACCGATATACAGCGCCCCACCTTGCTCTTGTTCAAACTGGCACAGCCGGGCCAGACTTTCTTTCAGATTGCGGTACATTTGGCGGACGCCCACGGTAGCCAGGTCATAGCCAAACGATCCATTCCAGATCACCAGCGTGGGCGCTTTTTCCGGATCAGGATGCCAGGCCTGGCGCAAAGGACCATAAGCCAGCGCTACCGTGCGCTGCCCGAGCGCCTCAGCAGCCCTGCGTTCTCTAGGATCCAGTGAGCAAATGCCGCCATAGGCAAAGTGGATGTGCGCTCCAGGGGTAATCATGGCCAGATACAGACCTGTATCGGCCAGCGCCTGTGCCACTGCTGCCGCATTTTGCTCATTGATCTCGTTGTCATAGTGCAGCTCGACCCCCAGCGTAATGGTTTCAGGCAAACGGGGGGCAATCTTTTCTTTCACCAGATAGATGAAATCAACGGTACTAAAGCTATTCGACGCCCAAGCTGGGCGTACGTTGGCAGGGACGAAACCGCCCTTGCCCGCATTAAACGTCCAGCGACAGATGCTGTGAAACGTCTGTGTGTTGGCCATTGGTGCGTTCAGGTTTGAAGTTGACGGGAAAGCGTTTCACACCAGCGTGGATACACTGCTGCATAGGCTTCTTGCCAAGCGGCAACGGGTTCCACGACCGCAACCGGGGGTACTCCTTGGAAGGCCGCTTCAGGCGAAGCATATACACCTGCGCCTACGCCTGCACCACGCGCTGCCCCGGCAGCACCGTCGGTATCGTACAACTGGACGACCGTACGGTTAACCGTGGCATAGATTTGCGCAAACAGCGGGCTTAAAAACAAATTGGCACGACCCGCCCGAACAGTTTCAATTGTAAGCCCCATCTGCCGGATTACCTCCAACCCGTAAGCCAGGGCAAACACGATACCTTCTTTGGCTGCGCGAAGCACATGCGCACGCCCGTGCCGGTTAAAATTCAGGCCATGGATCGACGCTCCTGGATCGCGGTTTTGAAGCATCCGTTCAGCTCCGTTACCAAAGGGCAGCACCTGCACTCCATCGGCACCAATTGGCGCCGAAGCCGCAAGCGTATTCATAGCCTCATAATTGAGGGCGCCTCCTAGCAGCTCCTGACGCAGCCATCGGTACAAAATGCCCGTACCGTTTAGGCACAGTAAAATACCGTAACGCCGCCGCTCAGGGGTGTGGTTGACGTGCACAAACGTGTTGACGCGGGTCTGCGGATCATAACGGGGCGTGTCGTCCACCGCATAAATGACCCCTGATGTTCCAGCTGTTGTTGCCACCTGACCAGGATGCAGCACCCCAAGCGAAAAGGCATTGTTAGGCTGGTCACCTGCCCGATACGTTACCGGAATTCCTGGCTGCAGCCCCAGCGCTTCAGCCGCTTCACGGGTCAGCGCTCCCTGAAACCCAAACGTAGGAACCAACTGCGGCATAAGCTCTGGGTCAATTTCTAAATGCTCAAGCAGCCAATAGGCCGGTTTTTCTTCCAAGAAGTCCCAAAAAATCCCTTCAGAAAGCCCCGAAACCGTGGTAGTTGGCTCACCTGTCATGCGAAAGGCGATATAGTCGCCCGGTAGCAGCCACTTGTAGACCTGGCGGTAAAGCTCGGGCTCGTTTTCACGCACCCAGCGCAGCTTGGCAGCGGTAAAATTACCCGGGCTATTGAGCAAAGAACGCAAGCAGCGCTCTGGCCCCAACGTGCGAAAAGCCCGCTCCCCTATAGGCACAGCCCGACTATCACACCAGATGATAGCCGGGCGCAGCACCCGACCTTGGCGATCGATCAATACCAAGCCATGCATCTGGTAGGAAAGCCCAATCCCCCGCACATCAGCCGCTGCAAACGGCCGCTGAGCGCGCAACGCAACAACCGCTTCCTGCACACACCGCCACCAAACTTCCGGATCCTGCTCAGCCCAACCAGAATGAATCGATTCAATTTTTAATTCCTGCTCTGGAACCGTTACAGAAGCAAGCGGGACTGCCCGCTCGGCATCCAGCAAAACAGCTTTAATAAATGAACTCCCAAGATCAAATCCCAGAAGTAACATGGCGACCTAACCGATCATCAGGTTAACAGAGAATACACGATTTGTCGCTTTAGTTCAATAGAGAAAGCGTCAAGAAATGAAATCGAAAGCGATTCATTGTTCATCACAACCCCTGCCACACTGCTTACTTCTGGGCCCTAAAAGCCAACCCCGACGTGCTTAAGAAGCGTCGTCGCTTAACGCATCGTTCCACGCAACCGTAGCTGTCAACCCTAACGTGCTTGAGAAACCACGGAATATGAGCTGCTTTAAGCGACTAGGCTAAAGACCAATACTGCTTGTGGTTGTACCTGCGGGATATCTCGCTTGCGGTTGTGGATGTGTATTCAATGGCGGGCGCGAGGCCCTCGAGCGCGACCTGTACGGCTTTGACGATCGTGTGCGTGGCATCCGGCTCAAAAGCTCCTCGGCGAGAAACCAAGCTGCGAACACTGTGCAGGGAAGCGTCCATATCGCCACCAAAAATGCTTCCAGTAGGGATAAAGGATTACCCTCCAGGTAACTGACCCCATCAACCAACACCGCCACCACGCCCAGATGTCCGCAAAGGCACAAGCCGACAAAGCTTGATCGTCGCATTCGAACGTTGTGCTTGGGTTACATGCTTAAACCTATGCGGCAGCAGACTTACCGCTTAGCACTTTTGGCCGTCTGCGTATGGGAGATCTGGCGCAACCGGCTCGCTTTCTTTCTGAAAAGGCGGTATATTGGGCAAAGTCTAATCCACAACCGGCAGGAATTGCCCTATTGCTACGCCCGAAGTCACCTGCAGTGTTTATCCTTATGTGGATACGGCGTCTCCTGTCGGCTTTGCTGCTCAGCGTAAGCCCTTTAGCGCAAGCCCAAGAAAGCGAACTGGGGGGGTTTGCGTTTCTACGCCTTCCCCCTTCAGCACGGGCAGCGGCGCTGAGCACAACACCTGCTGCCGTGCAAGATAGCGATGTAGCGCTCTTTCTGCTCAATCCTGCCTTGCTCCACCCCAGCCAGCACCGGTACCTGCATCTTGGATATTTAAATCATGTGGCGGATGTGCGCTTTGCAACGCTGGCCTACGGCTGGGACCAAGGCCGCTGGGGAACGCTAGGCCTCGGACTGCGCTTTGTAGACTGGGGACGCATCGACGAAGCCGATGCGTCTGGCAACCGTTTAGGTACATTTCGCCCTTTAGACGTAGCTTTAAGCGCTGGATTTGGCCGCGCCTATGGGGCAAATACCCGCTATGGGATCGCGCTGCACTTCATCCATACAGCCCTAGCCAATCGACGGGCGACAGCCCTGGCTTTTGATGCCGGCGTACTTTACAATTTTCCTGAGCATTTGCTTTCTTTGAGCGCTACCCTGCATGCGCTTGGAATAACCCTGCAACACCTGGGCGCTACCGCCGACCGGCTGCCTTTCGACATACGCCTAAGTCTCCGAAAACGCCTACGTTACCTCCCTCTCACGCTCCTGATTACCGCCTACGACTTGCCGCACCTTTCCCGGCCACCCACCGACCAACCCCTTGTTGGCCGCTTGCTCTACTACCTGAACGTAGGAGCTGAGCTCACTCCGAGTTCAGCCCTGCAACTGCGCCTCGGCTATAGCTACCGCCAACACGACATATTGAAAATGCGCCCCCGCCTTGACTTGGCTGGACTAAACGCAGGCTTCGGCCTCGCTATCGCAGCAGTGTACGTGGACTATGCTTTTAGCTCCTGGTCTTCCCTCGGCGTTCTGCACTACCTCACGCTTCGCTTTCAGCTCTAAGCCAGAATCTCCTTTCAGACTGCGCTTTAGGCGCATTTATTGGGGTCATTTACACGCAAACGCTTGACGAGATGCTTGTCATGTGCTATTGTTATAGGTGCGCCTCACCCCCGTGGACGTGCTATGCCCCGCTGGCTGCCCCCGGAGCCAGCGGGTTTTTTTTGTCGCTTTAAACACGGAAGGGGGATTGCTCCCCCTTCCTCAAAGACCTGGTCCTTACGAGAGTTTAGAAGTTGATCTGAACGGCGGCGCGCACGTTTACCACCTGCTGCCGCTCGATGGTCTCGAGGCTAATCTCCTCTGGATGGTCGGTCAGCAAATAAGCACCTACGCCGTTTTCAACGGCCACTGGAGCATCGAAGAGCAGGCTCCCGTCTAGAATCAGCTTCACGTTCTTGCGCAGCCGGTAGGAAAGCATGGGCGAGAGTTCATGGATCGGATCATCGCCGATCTTGTCGGTTCCTAAGTTGTCTAGCTGCACCAACGCATACCGCAACCCGAAGGCCACGGTCTGCAGGCTGTAGGTCGCCTGCACGCGCGCCGCTGTGGCTGTCACGTCACCATAGTCATTTTTGTACTGGCCGTAGGTAAGCTGACCTTCAACCCAGAGCGCCCCCTGAGCTGTCGGATAGCCCAGCCCTACGTCCCCTCCAGCAATAAGCAGCGTACCGGCCTCAAAAGGTCGCCGTCCGACAAAGGCGTTCCAGCTCCCTTGCAGCAAAATGGGCTTCTCCTTATTCCACACGTTCAGTGCTGTCGAATGGCCCGCAATCACATCTTTGTAATAGGTGAGGTTGGCACCCAACCGAAACTCAACCGCATCGCCCGAAGGGGCAGGTTTGAGCCGGAAGAGGTCATGACCTTGATTGGGACCGAACTGCACACGTGCGGTCACAAACGGGAAACCGAACACCTCTGGCAAGTACCGATTGGGAATGCTTCGCCCGAGGCCGGTCTGCACTGCCAATGCCAGCGAGACATTTTCGCTCGGATAGGCATGCAGCGCGGCGCCGTAATCGCGCATCAGGCCCAAGAACTTGTGGGCAATCGAGCGCTCAACAAAGGGTAATTCGGCAGAATAGGTCAGCCCTTCGGCTCCAGCGGGCACCTTAAACTGTCCCAAACGCACATAGACGTTCTCAACGCCCGGGAAGGGCACGTCCGCATAGAAGTCCTGCAAAAGTTGCGGCATACCCCAGAAACCCGTACGCGAGACGGGAATCTCGGCTTCTGGGCCTGAAAGACCTACTTCAACGCGATAGCGTACGCCTTCATAGGTTCCTTTCAAGTACAGGCGCGTGCGGCTCAAAAAGTGAAACACGCGCAGGTCATCCCGGAACGGATCATCTACCTTCTGGATGAGCCAGTCGGGCCGGATAAAGCCATGCACCACCGGACCTTCATTTTTAGGCTTATCTTGACCTACTGCGGGCAATGCCCATAAGAGCAGGACAGATACCAGCCCAAGCGTTAACCGTGCACGCATCATCGGTTACCTCCTTGGTTTTAAGGTTGATTTTGGTTGATGGAATCCGCCGCAACCACTGCACAAGGCTGCATAGGCAGCGGGCGCACAAGCAGATCAAAATGCACCGTGATCTGGTCCCGCACCCGAATCAACCCTAGCAGCGCCGTGGGCGGCGGAATGTGAAAGGTGCTAAGCCGTAAAGGTAACGAGCCCGTTAGTCGCGCCTTACCCGAAGGAAGCAACTTACCCATTGCCGTGAATTGCACTGGCCGCGTTTGGCCAGCAATCGTCAATTGGCCCCACACGACTAACTGCGCTGCCCCTTCCCCTACGGCTTCTAGCACCCGAACGTTGCCCAGTACAAAGCGTATCGTTGGAAACTGCTCGGCTTTGAGCGCCACCTGCAAATCACGGTTCATGGCCGCCTTTCCGCAGTCAAAGGCGCGTACCGGAACGGAAAGCTGGCCCTGCACAGCTTGCCCTGCTTCCACAGCGCCTAACCCCTCTATTTCTTGAGCCTCGCAGGTAAACGCATTGACCGTAGAGCGCCCTTCAATCCAAACCCGACTTGCTGCAGAATCCGGCGCATAGCAGGGCAGCCCACTAAAGTGAAAACCCGCCAGAAACAACGCAAAACCCCAGACTGCGTAGCGCATAGCTCCTTGCGCAGTTTATAAGCCTGAAGCCGTAGCTGGACGCGCCAGTACGTCGAAGTGTACCACGACTTCATCACCCGTACGCAGCGTGCCCAGCATGGCTGTCGGTGGTCGGATGCCAAACGCTTTCATGGAGAGCGCTTGCTGCCCCCGAAAGCGCCACCCCTCACCTGCCGGAACAGCACTCACCTGAAGCGTTACCGGCCGAGTGGTGCCAGCAATGGTTAAGCGACCCTCAACCGTCAATCGATAGCCGCTACTTTGCGCCACGATCGAATCCACTCTGGTGAGCTCAAAACGAATCTCCGGATGCGTCTCGGCTTTCAGTGCCTCACGCATCTTACCATCCATCGTGCCGTTCTTGCACGCGATGGCCGCAACCGGCACGATAACTTCCGTTGCCCGAAGTGAAGCCAGCTCCGCTGGCCGCTCTAGGGTTACTTTCCCCCGCCAGTTCGTCACCCGGCATTCCCAATCATGCAAACTCGACGTGCCCGTCACCCGAAACGTACCCCCCTCCGGAGGCAACACCAGCGTTACCGGTTGGGCACTTGTAGAGAAAACCACCCCCATTAGGCTCAGCAGGACCAACCCCAAGCGTATGTTCCGCATAACTTGCTCTCCAATGGGTTTTTTAATCACGCTAGCAAATAACGCCTTACCACAATGCAGCGCTGAAAGGCAAACCTGCATGCACAAGTGCGGCCTTCCTGAAAAGCCCTGTCAGGGAATCCCTCACAATACCCAGACCTGCACAAAAGCCAATTTCCGTTATTTGTCATAACGGCATTAATGACGCACACTCCACTGGATCCTGTTGAAAACTTCTTCTAAAGTGACGCATAACGGAATACCGTTTGTTTTTTTCCACACCTCTTCCACACCTCTTGCCTAAGCTATGCAGGCGTTTCTACTTTTTTTAGAGACCCATGCCGCTTTCGGGGCCGTGCTGTCGTGGCACGGCGGCTGGCGACCGCCTCAAGTGGTGCCAGCGTCTCAGGGGAAGTCCGGTGGAATTCCGGCGCTGTCGCGCAACGGTAACAGCCCGAATGCCTGCCCGAAAGCGCGATCACGGCCCGCACAAGCGGGCACACCCTGCGCGTCACAGGGTGGTGATCGGCTGCGTGTGGCTGCTGCGCTCAGGTACTGCACTTGCCTTTCGCATCGGCTGCTGCTGCCTTTCCCACCTTTGGCCGCGGGAACCTCACCTTAGAACCCAAACCCCGAGGTACCACGATGGCCGAATTGCTCATTTCGCCCCCATCACCGCCTACAGTCCTCAAGCGGGATGGCCGCCGGGTGGCTTTTGACCCTTCCCGAATTCGCTTTGCGCTGGAACGCGCCTTCCGTGCCACCCTGGCTTTGCCTTCGGATGCACCCTTGGCGCCTGAACTGGCCGAAGAACTCGATGCGCTTACTGGTGCCGTCGTACGCTGGTGCCAAGGAAGGCCTGAGGTCACCGTCGAGGAGATTCAAGACGAAGTGGAACGCACGCTCATGCGGGCAGGGCGCTATGCTGTGGCCCGGCGCTACATCCTCTACCGCGAGGCCCGTGCGGAAGCCCGCCGCCGTCAGCAGCTTACCTATCGGCGTGCCGACGGTAGCGAGGCGCCTTTCCCACACGAAATGCTTCGCACACGCATCGAAGCGGCCTGCGCGGAACTGGAGGACGTCGACGCCGCGTGCATCTACGAAGAACTGCTGCGGACCGTTTACCCGGGGATTTCCGAAGACGAACTGGACCGCGCCTTGATCTTGGCGGCACGGGCACGCATCGAACAGGAGCCAAACTATACCTACGTGGCGGCCCGCCTTTTGCTCGACGCGCTCTACCGAGAGGTTTTTGGCTACGCCATCCCTTTTGCCCAACAGGCCGAAGCCTGCCGCAAAGGGTTTCGCACCTACGTAGAGCACGGCATCCGACTCGAGCGGCTGGATGGGCGCCTGCGCCGGTTTGACCTGGATCGGCTGGCCGAAGCCCTAAAGCCTGAGCGCGATCGGCAGTTCACCTTTCTTGGGCTTCAGACGCTCTACGACCGCTACCTATTGCACGAGCCCGAAGGCCGTCGCTTTGAGCTGCCCCAGTACCTCTGGATGCGCGTGGCCATGGGCCTGGCCCTTGAAGAGGACGACCCAACCCGCCGCGCCATCGAGTTCTACGAGCTGCTTTCGAGCTTCCGCTTCATGAATTCCACGCCTACGCTCTTCAATGCGGGCACGCCACACCCCCAACTTTCTTCGTGTTACCTCACGACTGTGCAAGATGACCTGGGAGCTATTTTCAAGGCCATCCGCGACAATGCGTTGCTCTCCAAATGGGCCGGCGGCTTGGGCAACGACTGGACGCCTGTCCGCGCCTTGGGTGCCCATATCCGAGGCACCAACGGCCGCAGCCAGGGCGTCATCCCTTTCCTGAAGATTGTCAACGACACGGCCGTGGCCGTCAACCAGGGCGGTAAACGCAAGGGAGCCGTATGTGCCTACTTAGAAGTTTGGCACCTGGACATCGAAGAATTTCTCGAACTGCGCCGCAACACGGGCGACGAGCGTCGCCGCACGCACGACATGAACACAGCCTGCTGGATCCCGGACCTGTTCTTACAGCGGGTGCGTCAGGGCGGTCACTGGACGCTTTTTTCGCCCGATGAAGTCCCGGACCTGCACGACCTTTATGGCCGGGCCTTCCGGGAACGCTATGAACATTACGAGCGCGAAGCGGAAGCCGGCCGCATTCGCAACTGGCGCCGCCTGCCTGCCACGGAGCTTTGGCGCAAAATGCTCTCTATGCTCTTCGAAACCGGCCACCCCTGGCTGACCTTCAAAGACCCCTGCAACATTCGCTCGCCCCAAGACCACGTCGGCGTGGTTCACTCTTCGAATTTGTGCACCGAAATCACCCTAAACACCTCGCCCGAAGAGGTTGCGGTCTGCAACTTGGGTTCGGTCAATCTGGCTGCCCATTTGGACGAGCACGGCGCGTTGGATCGCGACCAGCTACGGCAGACCGTCCGCACAGCCGTTCGCATGTTGGACAACGTCATCGATCTCAACTTCTATCCCATCCCCGAGGCCCGCACGTCGAATTTGCGTCACCGTCCCATTGGGCTTGGGTTGATGGGCTTTCAGGACGCGCTTTATCGGCGCGGCTTGTCCTATGCCAGCGAGGAAGCGGTGACTTTTGCCGATGAGGTGATGGAGCTTATTGCCTATTGGGCCTACGAAGCTTCCTCCGACCTGGCGGCCGAGCGGGGGGCTTATCCAAGCTTCAAGGGTTCCAAGTGGGACCGAGGGCTGTTGCCCTTGGATACGCTCGACCTGCTGGAAGCTGAGCGCGGCGAGCCTGTGCCCGTCCCACGTACAGCGCGGCTGGACTGGGACGCGCTGCGTGAAAAAATCCGGCGCCAGGGCATGCGCAACTCCAATGTGCTAGCGATTGCGCCCACGGCCACCATTGCGAACATTTGCGGCACCAGCCCGTCGATCGAGCCCACCTACAAAAACCTCTACGTCAAAAGCAACCTCTCGGGCGAATTCACGCAGGTGAATCCCTACCTGGTGCGCGACCTCAAGGCACTGGAGCTTTGGGACGAGGCCATGCTGGAAGACTTGAAATACTACGACGGGTCGGTTCAGGAAATCGATCGCATCCCGCCCGAACTCAAAGCGCGCTACCGCACCGCTTTTGAGATCGAGCCGCAGTGGCTGATTGCCTGCGCCGCTCGACGCCAGAAGTGGATCGACCAGAGCCAGTCGCTCAACCTTTACCTGGCCGAACCCAGCGGCCGCAAACTGAGCGAAATGTACCTGCTGGCCTGGCAGCTTGGCCTGAAAACCACCTATTACCTCCGCACCCTGGCTGCCACGCAGATCGAAAAGTCCACGCTCGACATCAACCGCCGCGGTATCCAGCCCCGCTGGATGAAAAGCCGATCGCCTTCCAGCGATATTGTCGTTCAGCGGGAAGGTCCGGCCTGCGCTGCCGATCGCGAAAACTGCGAAGCTTGCCAGTAAACCCGAAAAAATCCCAACCCCACAACGCCATGATGGAACTGCCTGCTTTTGGATCGCGCCGCATCCACGTCCAGGACAAACGCTTGATCAACTGCCACGAGGTGGACGTCAACCAGCTCATGCCCATTAAGTATGCCTGGGCCTGGGAGCATTACCTCAATGGGTGCAAAAATCATTGGATGCCCCATGAAATCCCTATGGCGCGCGACATCGAGCTGTGGCGCTCTGGCCAGCTCAGCGAAGACGAACGCCTCGTCATCCTGCGTAACCTGGGCTTTTTTGCCACAGCAGAAAGCCTCGTGGGCAACAACATCGTCCTGGCCATTTTCCGGCACGTGACCAATCCGGAATGCCGCCAGTATTTACTGCGCCAGGCCTTTGAAGAGGCCATTCACACCCATGCCTTTCTCTACATTGTCGAAAGTCTTGGGCTCGACGAGGGTGAAGTCTTCAACATGTATCGGGAAATTCCGGCGGTAGCCCGCAAAGACGAGTTCGAGATGGAGCTGACGCGCCAGGTGCTCCAGCCCAACTTCACCACCGCAACCCCCGAAGGAGCGCAAGCTTTTCTCAAAAACCTGATTGGCTATTACGTGATCATGGAAGGGATCTTTTTCTACAGTGGCTTTGCCATGATCCTTTCCTTCCACCGGCAAAACAAAATGACCGGCATCGGCGAGCAGTTTCAGTACATCCTGCGCGACGAAACCATCCATCTGAACTTTGGCATTGACCTCATCAATGGCATCAAAGCCGAAAATCCCGAGCTTTGGACACCCGTATTTCAGCAAGAAGTCGAGCGCCTGATCGAAGAAGCGGTCGAACTCGAGGTCGCCTACGCCTATGATTGCCTGCCGCGGGGCGTGCTGGGCCTAACGGCACCTCTGTTTCGCGAATATGTCCAGTACATTGCCGACCGGCGTCTGGAACGCATCGGTTTGCGGGCACGCTACGGCTCCAAAAATCCGTTCCCTTGGATGAGTGAAACGATCGACCTCGCCAAGGAAAAGAACTTTTTTGAAACGCGCGTCACTGAGTATCAGCAAGCGGCCGCACTTTCCTGGGACGATTAAACCCCTGCCGATCATGATCCAAGCAGTTAATCTAGGTTTTCCCCGTATCGGACTCGGACGTGAGCTCAAATGGGCTGTCGAAGGCTACTGGGCCGGTCGCCATACGGAAGCGCAGCTGTACGAAACCGCACGTCAGCTCCGCATGCAGCATTGGCAATGGCAACAGCAAGCGGGCATCGATCAGATTCCTTCGAATGATTTTTCCCTCTATGATCACGTGCTCGATACCATCGCTTTGGTGGGTGCCGTTCCCCAACGCTTTGGCTGGCATGGCCCAAGCGTGGATCTCGACACCTACTTTGCCATGGCGCGGGGCGCCCAAGAAAAAGAGCTCGCAGCTCGAGGGGTAGAAGGGACCGGCATCCCCCCGCTGGAAATGACCAAATGGTTCGACACAAATTACCACTATCTGGTGCCAGAATTTCACCCTGAACAAACCTTTCGCCTGGCCTCTACAAAGCCACTGGACGAATACCTGGAAGCCAAAGCATTAGGCATCGAAACGCGACCCGTAGTGCTCGGGCCGGTATCGTTTCTGCTTTTGGGCAAGTCGGTGGTGCCGGGTTTCGATCCGTTGGCATTGCTGGACCGTCTGCTTCCGGTGTATGCTGAGCTGTTGCGTCGCCTCAAAGCAGCGGGTGCGCAGCTGGTTCAGATCGACGAGCCCTGCCTGGTCCTCGACCTTTCTGAAAACGCCCGCAACGCTTATCGGCACGCTTATGAGGTCCTTTCAGGGGCGGACTTTCCTGGGCTGGTGCTCACCACCTACTTTGGCGCGTTGGAAGAGAATTTGCCGCTGGCGCTGTCTCTGCCTGTAGTCGCGGTGCACCTCGACCTGGTACGCGCACCGGAGCAGCTCCAGCCGGCACTGGCGCAGTTGCCTCCAGACCGCATCCTCTCGCTCGGCCTGGTCGACGGCCGCAATGTCTGGCGAACCGACCTAGACGCTGCAGCCGCCCTTTTGCAGCAAGCTGTTGCTGCCTTGGGTCAAGACCGCGTCTGGGTGGGGCCTTCTTGCTCCCTGATGCATGTGCCGATCGATCTGGAGGCTGAACCTGACCTGGATCCGGAGATCCGCCCCTGGTTGGCTTTTGCCCGTCAGAAACTCGACGAATTGGTGACACTGAAACGCCTAGTGCGTGAAGGCCCACACGCTGTGCGCCAGCAGCTTGAAGCAGCACGCCAAGCCCGGGCCGAACGCATGGCATCTCCCCGAAGGATTAACCCGGCTGTGCGCCAACGCCTAGCGCAGCGCACGCCTGAGATGACCTGCCGCAAGCTTCCGTTTCCCGAGCGGTATACCCTCCAATGCCAACGCCTTGGCTTACCGCTGCTCCCCACAACCACGATTGGTTCTTTTCCACAGACCGAAGAGCTGCGGCAAAAACGCGCCGCTTTTCGCCGCGGCACCCTTTCCCGTCAAGCCTATGAGCAATTCCTAGAGGCTACCATTGCCGAAACCATTGCGCGCCAGGAGGCCATAGGGTTGGATGTGCTTGTACATGGCGAGCCGGAGCGCAGCGACATGGTCGAATATTTTGCCGAGCAGCTCGAAGGCTTTTGGGTTACGCAAAACGGTTGGGTGCAAAGCTACGGCACCCGCTGCGTGCGCCCGCCCATTCTCTACGGTGACGTATCTCGACCCGCACCCATGACGCTGCGCTGGATCACCTATGCCCAACGCTGCACTGCTCGACCGGTAAAAGGCATCTTGACCGGTCCCATCACCCTGTTGCAGTGGTCGTTTGTCCGTGACGACCAACCGCGCGCTGAGACCTGTCGTCAAATTGCCCTGGCGCTGCGCGATGAAGTTGCTGATCTGGAAGCTGCCGGCATTGCGATCATCCAAATCGACGAGCCCGCGCTCCGCGAAGGCCTCCCGTTACGTCGTCGCGACCGCCCGGCTTATTTGGCGTGGGCTGTAGAATGCTTTCGGTTGGCTTCTTGCGGCGTGCGTGACCAAACGCAGATCCACACGCACATGTGCTACGCCGACTTTGAAGACATTTTGGAGGCCATTGCTGCCCTCGATGCCGATGTGATCTCCATCGAAGCAGCCCGTTCGGGCATGCAACTGCTGGAGGCGTTTCAGCAGTTTGCCTATCCCAACGCGATCGGTCCTGGCGTCTACGACATCCACTCCCCGCGCGTGCCTTCGGTGGAAGAGATGGAAGGGTTGTTGGAGCGGGCATTGGCGACCATTCCTGCCCAGCGGCTTTGGGTTAACCCGGACTGCGGCCTCAAAACGCGCCGCTGGGCTGAAGTCGAGCCGGCCCTGCGGCATATGGTCACAGCAGCCCGCAGACTACGCCAGCGGCTAAACCCGTTGGCCTCCTAATCCCAGATGGGCCAGTAAACGCCAAAACGCAAGCGGCGGGCCGCCAAGGGGTAGACAGGGACCAGCAGCGTTCCTGCTTGCAGCACGGTGCCGCTGGTGATGTTTTCCCACACGAGAAAAAGCTTAGCCGTACGCAGGTTTGCCTCGACACAAAAGTCCAACGTACCCGAGGGCCCAAAGCGCCGCGCGTCGGGTTCGGGAACTGCCAGAAGTCCTGTAGGCGCATGTAGCACACGGCTGCGAAAAGATGTCCAGAACTGCCCCAGCAGATATGCATCCGTACCCAACTCCTGAAAGAGAAGCATTCGGGCACCCAAGCGCACCTGCACCAAGAGCTTAGGCAAGGTCTCGGCTTGCTGGCGATGCAGCATTGAAGCTGCTGGGTTGAGCGTGCGCAGCAGTGTGGGCTGGAGGTGTGCATAAACTCCTCGAGACGTCGCGTCCCGCCACTCTAGGCGTAAGGCCAATCCGTTTTGCAGGATCGGCCTTGCAGGTGCTTCGAAACGCACTGTATCGGCAGCCCCAACGGCGTAAATATCGGGAACGCCTTTGCGTTGGTGCACAAAGGTCTCTGCCGACAGTCCCCAAACGTCTGTGGTGACCTTGAGGCCCAGCCGCAGCTGAGCGATGCGTCCCCTTTCGACAAGGGTGGCAGGCACAACCAGTGCGCCTAGGCCGGTCTGCGCAAGCCAGGGTAGCTCGGGATGGTCCAGAGCGAGCTCAAGCCAAGGTTGCACGCGACCAGAGGTTTGCTGCCATCGCAACGCAGCATCTAAGGTTGTTTGGGTGGCACGTCGACGCACTTGTCCCCGCAAGGCAAGCTGCCAAGCGCCCAAGCGCAGGGTATCGGTTCCCAAAAGCTGAAAGGCGGTGCGCCTGCCCGTAAGGCCGCTGCGCAGACGTTCCAGCGTGGCTTCTGCACGCCAAGTGATGCCCAGCAACGGCTGCTGCACGTAAAAGCCGTAACGGTCTGCTTGAGCAGCAAGGGTATCGAGCTCTGGGTTGAGATAGCGGAAATGCTGCACGGTACTATAAGCCGTGAGGGTGAAAGGGGCAGGGGCTAAACCTGTGCGGGCGCGGAGCGTCAGGGCCAAATCGGTGCGGATCGTCTGGCGGCGGGCCGAGCTGTAGCGCACCGAGGCGCCGAATGGCTCATAAATGCTTTCAAAAGGGCCGCCTACGTGGGGCAGCACGCCCCCATGTGCCCCAACCTGCCCCCGATTGTGCAACGCGAGTAGCTCTAAGGCCCAGTTTATTTGCTGATAGCGTAGGCGCAAGAGCACCTGGCGCCCACGCCGCAACCGGCTACCTGGATACGCCCCTTGCATAGCATGTCCGCCATAGCCAAAAGCTAGCTGGAGTAGCCCGGGCTGCCCCCAAAGCACCTGTCTTCGGTTTTGGACATGAAGCGCCATGATGCTTTGCAGGCCATCGCCGCCGGTACGGTAGCGCAGCTCCGTCAGCGGCCGAGGGGTGTCGTAGGCGCGCAACATGGTGTAAACCGTAACCGGTTTTCCTTCAAAGCCTTGCCCTAACCGGACGGGTTCTAGAAAAAACAGTGGAAGCCATTCATACAGGGGTCGACCGGTGAGTAAATCCGTAAAGGCGCGTCCATCGAGGCGCAACCCAACCAGGTGTGGGGGCATTCCCCAGGGGCTCCAGCCGTCGGGCCACCCCAAGAGGCGAAAGGCATAGGTGAATGATCCCGGCACGCGTCCTAGCAAATCGGTGAATTGAAGTAGGGGTAGCCGGACAGGCAGCGTATCGCTGAGCAACATCCCTTCTGCAGCCAAGGGCCATCCAACGACCCGGCGGCCTGCCGTATCGGCAGGCACTTGGGCTGCTACGGGCAGCGTTAGCAGCGCCACCACACCGCTCCAAAACCACAGACTATTCATCCGGAAACAGGCCAAACAACCGGCTTTCAATACGACGGATCACTTCTTGCCGGTCTTCTTCCCGGTTTACGAAGTCCAGTTCATCCACATCGATGATCATTTTCGGTCCCAGATCGTATCGGGCAATCCAGTCCTCGTAATGGCGGTTAAGCCGCTCGAGATACTCAATCCGAATTGCTGTCTCGTATGGCCGACCTCGCGCCTGGATATGCCGCACCAACGTAGGCACAGAAGCACGCAAGTAAATCAAAAGGTGCGGCGGTTTTAGGTAAGAAGTCATAATCTCAAAGAGCGCGATGTAGTTTTCATAGTCGCGCTGCGACATTAGGCCCATTTCGTAAAGGTTTCGGGCAAAGATCTCGGCGTCTTCGTAGATCGAGCGATCTTGCACTACCGAATGCGGCAGCTCTTCAATGCGGCGCTGTTGCCGAAAGCGGCTAGAGAGAAAGAAGATCTGCAGATTAAAGGACCAGCGCCGCATGTCGTTGTAGAAATCGGCCAAATACGGGTTGTCGTCAACGCGTTCGTAGACCGCTTCCCATTTGAAGTATTCGCTAAGCACTTGGGTGAGCGAACTTTTCCCAGCACCGATATTTCCGGCAATAGCGACGTATCTTTTCGAAGAAGGCGACGAAAGGCTCATGGACGTTGATTCCGTTTTGGAAACTTCGGCAACAAGATAAGATGCCGCTGGCAAAGACAGGAATCCCTCTCGTTTTGTTTGGGCAACTTGCCGTTTATGCGGTAGCGGATTATTTTGCTTTATAAATTTTTGCTCATGGCCTCGCTAGACGCCCGCAGCCTTTACTTGCACCTCGTTTGCCTAATCGCGCTACTGCTGCTGCTCATTGGCAGCGTGCAGCTGGTGCGGCATGGATTAAATTTGCTGCTGCCCGATCCGCCGATGGTTGTTGCATCAGTGCCTAGCGACACAAGCGGCGTGCTGGCTAAGCAATATCGGGTTGAGCAAGAAAAAATGGCGCACCTCGAGCAGCAACGCAGCAAACGCCAAGCAATTCGGGGGTTTATCGTCAACTTGGCACTTGTACTGCTGAGTGCTGGGGTCTATCGCGTCCACTGGCGGCGACTTCAGACGTAGCGCCGCACGTAGGCCACCGTATCGGGCGTAAACGGCGTTTGGGGCACATCGAAATCATGGTAGAAGGCCTTTGGATCGCAGGTGTTTCCTTCAAGCAGCATCGTCAGCTGCTCCGGCGTGATAGGCAGCAGCCCCGTGCGTCCAAGGGTGTGCACCAGCGGCCGCACCAAGCTTAGAGGGACATGCAGCTTGGGCTTTGTTCGCCCAAACAGCGCTTGGGCAATCACGTCCAGCACGGCCTTGTAGGATAGCGGTTGCGGCCCAGCAACGCAGTAGGTTTGGCCACAGGCCTGGGCATGCGTCAGCGCTTGGACAAAAGCGGCAGCAACGGATTCGACGGCCACCGGTTGCAAGGCATATTCTCCATCCCCAAAGACCGGCAGCACCGGGAAGGGCTTAACCAGCGTTCGGGCAAGATGGGTGACAAATTCCAGAGGCGCTTGTCCCGGATCACCGAAAATGATCGAGGGGCGGAAGATGACCCAATGGGTAAAGCCCGCCTTTCGGACAACTTCCTCGGCTTGCCATTTGCTCGTCTGGTAGGCCGTTGCCCCATGAGGACGTGCACCGTTAGCGCTCATGTGGATGAAGCGTGAAACGCCGGCTTGCCGTGCTGCTTCTACCACATGCAGCGTACCCAGGCGATGCACGGCATCGAACGTAATGCCCTGCCGAGGCTTTTCTTGGATAATACCCACCAAATGCACGACGGCCTCGCATCCTTCAAGCGTGCCTTCAAAGGTTTCAGGGCGCAATAGATCGCCGGCCACCTTTTCGACGCCCTCATCCTCAAAAGGCATACGTCGATCAGGCCTACGCACTAAACAACGCACGCGGTACCCGGCTGCCCGAAGCGCCCGTAGGACGTAGGTACCGACAAAACCTGTGGCGCCGGTCAAGTACACCTGCATCGCCATACCCTTTTTAGGCAAGTGGAGCCGTGGGCTCAGGGGCAAGCAGCGGCAAGTGGGGCGCACGTACGCCCAGAGAAGTACCCACGGCCAACGCTGCACCCACCATAGGTGCTGTTAGAGGCACGGTGCGCGTGCGCCCTGCAACTGCTGCCAAAGGCACGGTGGTTATCTTACCGTCTTGCAGCGCCACCATATGGCCGTAATGCTCGGCTTGAACCAAAGCCGCTGCATAGGTCCCAAAGACAGAAGCCAGGTTGCGATCATAGGGTGTAGGTGTACCGCCACGCTGCACATGACCCAGCACCGTCGTGCGCACTTCACTGCGCAGCCGCTCCCGAAGCTGGCGTTCTACTTCATAGCCAATCCCTCCTAGGCGAAGCGGATCAGGGCTTTCGGGGACTTGCGTATGCACGTGCATTGCACCTCCTTCAGGTCGGGCACCTTCAGCTACCACAATGATCGTAAAGCGCCGACCATCGCTTTCTCTTTCCCGGCACACTTCGGCTACGACCTCGATGTCGAAGGGCAGCTCCGGGATTAAAATCACATCGGCACCAGCTGCTACCCCAGCGTAGAGGGCAATCCAGCCCGCATAGCGTCCCATCGTCTCGCAAATCATCACCCGGTGATGGCTCTGGGCTGTAGTGTGCAGCCGATCGATCGCTTCTGTAGCAACGTGCACTGCTGTATCAAAACCCAACGTGTGCTCGGTACCCCAAATGTCGTTATCGATCGTCTTAGGTACACCCACAAAGCGCAGGCCACGTTCTGAAAGACCATGTGCGATGGTCATTGTCCCATCTCCACCGATAGCCACAATGCCGTCGAGCTCCAGCTCTCGGTAGAGCGCCACCACCTCGGCCGACACATCGGCTTCGCCGCGACGGTAGTAGCGGAACGGATTAGCCCGGTTGCTGGTCCCCAAAATGGTGCCTCCTCGCGTCAGGATCCCACTCACATCTCCATATTCCAAGGTGCGAAAACGCCCTTCAATCAACCCTTCGTATCCATCCTCAAAGCCAATAACCTCAGCATTGGCCTGCAGAATAAGGCTTTTGGTAACAGCCCGGATGACAGCGTTCATACCTGGGCAATCCCCGCCTCCGGTTAACAGACCAATGCGCAAGCGTCGAGCCATGGCAAGAGCGACTGAAGTTTAGCGTACTGGCTTGCGGTGTAGCGACTTCTTGCCTAGACAAAATACAAAACAGGGCAGACCCATGCGTCTGCCCTGTTGATATCTTGATAGACGTAACGCGGCAATTACACCTTCGCGCTTTGCTGCGCCTGCAGGTAAGCTTCCCAGTCTTTGAGAAAGCGCTCCAGTCCGATGTCGGTGAGTGGATGTTTGAGCAGCTGCATCATGACGCTAAAAGGCATGGTGGCTACGTCGGCCCCCATTAAGGCCGCCTGCAACACATGCATAGGGTGCCGCAAGGAAGCAGCCAGCACCTGCGTCTTAAAGCCGTAATTCCGGTAAATTCGGACCACCTGCTCAATGACCTGCATGCCATCGGCCGAAACGTCGTCTAGCCGTCCAGCAAAAGGGCTGATGTAGGTGGCGCCTGCTTTGGCCGCAACCAAGGCTTGCGTAGGTGAAAAACACAACGTGCAGTTGGTCCGAATGCCTTCACTCGAAAGTTTTCGAATGGCCCGGATCCCTTCGGTAATCAGCGGGATTTTGACCACCACGTGCGGATGAATGCGGGCCAGCTCTCGCGCCTCTCGTAGCATCCCTTCATAATCCGTAGCCGTTACCTCGGCCGAAACGTCGCCCTCAACCAGCTCGCAGATGCGATAAATATGCTCGTGGAAATCCCGTGCACCGGCTTTACGGATCAGGGTGGGGTTGGTGGTAACCCCATCAAGAATGCCCAAACTCGCTGCTTCGCGGATTTCATCCAGGTCCGCTGTGTCTAAAAAGAATTTCATGACTTACGCCGCTTGGTTAGTTTTTACAATTTACCCCTGCTATTCGATAAGGCTCCCTGTCTTACGGCTGCTGATGAAGCAGCGCCCGCACTTCTTGGGCTACCCGCTCTGGCGTAAAGCCAAACTGCTGAAAGAGCACCTGAGCAGGAGCTGAAGCCCCAAAGCGCTCGATGCTCACGATACGTCCACGACATCCCACAAACTGCTCCCAGCCTTGTCCCACGCCAGCTTCTACGGCCACGCGTACGGTTACTTCTGGGGGTAACACAAGCTCCTGGTAGGCGATGTCTTGTTGACGAAAGAGTTCCCACGAAGGCATGCTGACCACGCGTACACCGAGGCCTTCGGCCTCAAGCTGTTCGGCAGCCGCCAGTGCCAGGTGCACTTCGCTACCTGAAGCCAGCAAAATCGCCTGTAAGGGCCGCTGGGCTTCTTTGAGTACATAGCCGCCGCGCCGCACCCCTTCGGCCGACGCTAGCCGGTTGCGATCGAGTACGGGCACGTTTTGCCGCGTAAGCATCAAAAGCGTGGGTCCATGTTCACGTTCTAAGGCCACTTTCCAGGCCTCTACCGTTTCGGTTGCATCGGCTGGGCGCAGCACCACAACGTTAGGAATCGCCCGAAGGCTGGCTAGGTGCTCGATCGGTTGATGTGTTGGGCCATCTTCGCCCAAACCAATCGAATCGTGGGTAAAGACGTAGATAACAGGTTGCTCCATCAGGGCACTTAAGCGCAGCGAAGGCCGCAAGTAGTCGCTAAAGACCAGAAACGTGCTGGCGTAAGCGCGCAGGCCGTGGAGCGACAGGCCATTGCAGATGGCCGCCATAGCATGCTCCCGCACACCAAAGTGAATGTAGCCGCCTTGGCGGTTTGTTCGGCTAAATGCCGCGCGGCCCTTCGGGTGCGTCTTGTTCGATTCAGCTAGATCAGCCGAGCCCCCTACCAGCTCTGGGAGGCGCGCAGCTAACACATCAAGCACCGCCCCTCCCGCGTTACGCGTAGCTACGGCTTTGCCTGCTTCAAAGGTGGGCAGCCCCGCATCCCAAGCCTTGGGCAAACGGCGAGCAAGCCATCGATCCAGTTCAGCGGCCTCTTCGGGATAACGCTCTCGATACTGCGCCAGCAGCGACTCCCAGGCTTCCTGATGCTGCCGACCTATCTCAATAGCCTGACGCATGTGCCGATAGACCTCTTTCGGCACATAAAACACCTGATCTTCAGGCCAGCCCAAGTTACGCTTAGTCAGGCGCACCTCCTCGGGACCTAAAGGTGCACCGTGCGCAGCCGCTGTATCTTGCTTATTTGGGCTTCCATAGCCAATATGCGTACGTACGATGATGAGCGAGGGACGCTCGGTTTCTGCTTGCGCCTGCCTAAGCGCTGCATCAATCGCTACCAGATCGTTCCCATCGGCCACGTGCTGCACATGCCAACCATAGGCTTCAAAGCGAGCCCCGATGTCTTCTGTAAACGTCTGATCTGTAGGACCGTCAATTGAAATGTCATTATCGTCATAAAGCACAATGAGCTTCCCCAAGCCCAAATGCCCAGCTAGCGAAGCCGCTTCGTGCGAAATGCCCTCCATCAGATCCCCATCCGAAGCAATGACATAAGTAAAATGGTCAAAAATGGGGAAGCCCTCGCGATTGAAGTGTGCCGCCCAATATTGCTCAGCGATAGCCATGCCAACCGCATTGGCTAGTCCTTGGCCTAACGGTCCAGTCGTAGTCTCTACCCCTGGCGTATGACCGTACTCTGGATGGCCAGGCGTACGCGAGCCCCACTGCCGGAACCGTTGTAATTCCTCCATCGGAAGGTCATAGCCCGTCAGATGGAGTAGCGCGTAAAGCAGCATGGAGCCATGCCCAGCCGAAAGCACGAACCGATCCCGATTCGGCCACTTTGGATCACGCGGGTTATGCCGCAAATGCCGCATCCAGAGCACATAGGCCATGGGAGCAGCCCCCATCGGCATCCCCGGATGCCCTGATTTCGCTTGTTCAACCGCATCAACGGCTAAAAAGCGGATGGCATTAATGCACAGCGTATCCAGCTCGCTAGGCACCCACAAGGCCTCCTGTACAGCTTCCGTAGAAAATTTTTGCACGTTCATTTTTTGTGCTGCATTTCACACCCAGAAGGAGAAGTAGAGGTAGATGGCCAGGACGAGGCCTAGCACGATGGTGGTGAGCACAACGTCCCGCCAGTCCCAAGTGCGCCGACTATCGGCCCGGTCCTGAGCAGC
>NZ_JAGKTL010000004.1:300000-412172 GCF_017908595.1 Rhodothermus bifroesti | reverse complement strand
AGGAGGGTTTGCGTTTTGCGATTCGTGAAGGTGGGCGTACTGTCGGCGCAGGCGTCGTCACCAAAATCCTAGACTAACTATCCTGAATGGACGTGAAGCCTGAGCGCTCGGCGCTCAGGCTTCGATTTGCCGAATGCAGGAGCGCGATGGCTGGCCAGATTCGCATTAAACTGAAATCTTACGATCACACGCTGATCGACCGAAGTGCGGAAAAGATCATCCGTACCGTCAAGGCAACGGGTGCGGTGGTAAGTGGGCCGATCCCGCTGCCTACCGAACGGACCGTGATTACAGTGCTGCGGAGCCCGCACATTGACAAAAAGAGCCGCGAGCAGTTTGAAGTGCGTCGGCATAAGCGGCTCATCGACATTTTGTCGACCAGCAGCAAGACGGTCGATGCCCTGATGAAGCTTGAGCTTCCCAGTGGCGTCGATGTAGAAATCAAAGTTTAAAGGCACTCTAGCACATGCTGGGGTTGCTGCTAAGCCGTGTGCACAAGCACCATGAGCGGAATGCTTGGACGAAAAATCGGAATGACGCAGGTCTTTGACCAGGCGGGCAATAGTATTCCCTGCACCATTATTCAGGCAGAGCCGAACGTTGTGGTGCAGGTGAAGATGGCCGAGGGCAAAGACGGATACGATGCGGTGCAACTGGGCTTTGGTACGCGCAAGCCCAAACATACAACAAAGGCCCTTTTGGGACATTTTGTCAAAGCGGGGGTCCCTCCCCTACGGGTGTTGCGGGAATTCCGGGACTTTGTGCTTGACGTCAAGCCGGGGGATGAAGTGCGCCTAGAGCAGCTCTTCGCTGAAGGGGAGCTGATTGATGTGGTAGGCGTTTCGAAGGGGCGTGGCTTTCAGGGCGTGGTTAAGCGCCATGGTTTTGGCGGCGTAGGGTCCCGCACGCACGGCCAGCATAACCGAGAGCGGGCTCCAGGTTCGATCGGTGCGTCTTCGTTCCCGTCCCACGTCTTTAAGGGGCGGCGCATGGCCGGCCGAATGGGCAACAAGCGCGTTAAGGTGAAGAACCTCAGGGTGGTGCGCCTCTTTCCAGAGCATCACCTGATCCTTGTGCAGGGCGCCGTACCTGGTCCAGTAAACGGTATTGTGGAGCTTTACAAAAAGGCCCAGTAACGGGCTGGCCTAAGGTAGCTACAGCTATGGAATTGCAGGTATATCGACTGGACGGAAGCGCGACGGAGCGCACGGTAACGCTCGATCCAGCGGTGTTTGGCATTGAGCCCAACGATCATGTGCTCTGGTTAGATGTCAAACGGATCGAAGCAAACCGGCGGCAGGGAACGCATAAGGTTAAAAATCGGGCCGAAAACGCCCACAGCACGCGTAAGCTCTACCGCCAGAAAGGAACGGGCTATGCCCGCGCTGGTGATGCTAAATCTCCGATTCGTCGGGGTGGGGGTACGGCTCACGGCCCGCAGCCGCGTTCTTATGCCCTTAAGGTGAACCGTAAAGTGCAGCGACTGGCACGGCGTTCGGCCTTAAGCTATAAGGCGCGTGCAGGAGCAATTCGGGTTATCGAAGACTTTACCTTCGAGCAGCCCAGCACGCGTAGGCTTCAGGAAGTACTTGCAGCGCACGGCTTAAGTGGCCGCAAGGTACTTTTGCTGACGGTGCAGCACGATGCTACGTTGCACTTGTCGAGCCGCAATTTGCCTAAGGTTCGCGTGATGGAAGCCCGTAATGCCTCCACGCGAGAGCTGCTCGACGCGCAGGTGCTACTGTTGCAAGAGGGCGCTGTGGAGGTGCTGCACCGCCTGCTCCGTCCCGCGATTCCGGTTGCTGCCTGAGCTTTAATTGTCTAAGATGCCATGAGCAAACACCCGATATTGATCCGGCCATTGGTGACGGAAAAGCTCTCCCAGCAGGAGGCGCAAGGGCATTACGGCTTTGTGGTTGCCAAAGACGCCAACAAGATTGAGATCCGCAAGGCTGTAGAGGCGCTCTATGGGGTCAAGGTCAAGGAAGTGCGCACAATGATTGTGCGCGGTAAGCGTCGGCGGCAGTTTACGCGGCGCGGCGCCAGCGAGGGGCGGACGAGTAGCTACAAAAAAGCGATCGTAACGCTTACGCCCGACAGCCCACGGATCAATTTCTTCGAGAACGTATGAGTTAAGCAGGACCGGGAATACGACCATGCCGATTCGTAGACGCAAACCGGTAACGCCAGGTCAACGGCAGTACTCGGTCTCGACCTTTGAGGAGATTACGAAGGATACGCCTGAGAAAAGCCTGCTGGCGCCGCTAAAAAAGCGTGCAGGCCGAAACAATCAGGGGCGCATTACAACACGCCATCAGGGTGGAGGTCATAAGCGCCGTTACCGCATTATTGATTTTCGGCGCGACAAAGATGGTATCCCTGCCCGGGTTGTCAGTATTGAGTACGATCCGAACCGTTCGGCGCGTATTGCCTTGCTGGCCTATGCCGATGGCGAGAAACGCTATATTATTGCGCCCAATGAGCTTAAGGTGGGTCAAACTGTGTTGAACGGTCCTGAGGCTCCCCCTGACCCTGGCAACTGCCTGCCGTTGGAGAAAATCCCGGTAGGTTCTTACGTGCATTGCATTGAGCTCAAGCCAGGCAAGGGGGCGCAGATTGCGCGTTCAGCGGGGACCTATGCCCAGGTGATGGCGCGTGAAGGTGATTATGCCACGCTGCGGTTGCCTTCGGGCGAAATCCGGCTGATCCATGTGCGCTGCCGTGCTACGATCGGTACCACAAGCAACCCCGACCACATGAACATTGACTTGGGGAAAGCTGGACGTAGCCGCTGGTTAGGTATTCGGCCTAAGACGCGGGGTGTGGCCATGAACCCGATTGACCACCCCATGGGTGGCGGTGAAGGCCGGCACTCGGGTGGCCATCCGCGTTCACCCTGGGGACAGCCTGCCAAAGGCTACAAGACCCGGAAGCGCAATAAACCTTCAAACAAGTACATTCTGCGTCGTCGCAACGCAACTAAGTAGCCGAAGCGACAACGCGTGAGCAGGCAAACTTGACAAAGCGGATATGGCGCGTTCGCTCAAAAAAGGACCCTACGTACATTACAAGCTGCTTCGGAAAGTCGAAGAGCTTAACCGGAGCGGCCAGAAAAAGGTGATTAAGACCTGGAGTCGCGCTTCGATGATTATTCCGGAGTTTGTTGGGCACACGTTTGCGGTGCACAACGGGCGGCAGTTTATACCGGTCTATGTCACCGAGAACATGGTCGGCCACCGGTTAGGAGAATTTGCGCCGACGCGAACCTTCCGCGGCCACGCGGGCGACAAGAAAGACAAGCGCGGTCGTCGTTAAGATCAGTAGCAAGCTATGGAAGCGAGAGCAATCAGCAAATACATCCGCAGCTCACCCCGCAAGATGCGTGTTGTCGTCAATGCGGTGCGTGGCAAACGGGTTGCCGAGGCGCTAGCCCTGCTGCGTCAGCTTCCCCATCGGGCAGCGCGTCCCGTGGAAAAAACCATCCGTTCAGCGATCTACAACTTGATCGAAAAAAATCCTGAAGAACGAATCGACGAGGCGAGCCTGTTGATTCGGGAGATCCGGGTGGACGAAGGGCCTCGTTTTAAGCGCTATCAGCCAGCGCCGCGTGGACGGGCAATGCCGGTGCGGCGGCGCACTAGCCACTTGACGGTTGTGGTTGCGACGGCTGAAGCCGCCTCGGGAGCCCCAATGGCAAGCAGTCAGGCCTAAAGCTAAGGAGCAACATGGGTCAGAAGACACATCCGATTGGTTTTCGTCTGGGGATCATTCGCGGCTGGTTTTCGAACTGGTACGCCGAGAAAGACCTGCCCGAGAAGCTGATTGAAGACGAAGAAATTCGGCGCTACGTGCATGCGCGCCTGAAGCGGGCGGGGCTGAGCCGGGTAGTGATTGAGCGTACGCCCCGTCGGGTTATCCTGACGCTGCACACCAGCCGCCCGGGCGTGGTGATTGGTCGCGGCGGCCAGGAAGTTGAAAAGCTGCGCGAAGAGCTCCAGAAACTAACCAACAAGGAAATTCAGATTAACATTAGCGAAATCAAGCGTCCAGAGCTTGATGCTGCCTTGGTCGCTCAGAATATTGCACAGCAGCTGGAGGGGCGGGTTTCCTTCCGCCGGGCGATGAAGCAGGCGATGACAGCGGCTATGCGGATGGGCGCACAAGGCATTCGCATCAAGGTTTCGGGCCGTTTGGGTGGGGCGGAAATGAGTCGTACTGAGCAATATCTAGAGGGCCGCGTGCCGCTGCATACGCTTCGGGCCAACATCGACTATGCCCAGGCGACAGCCTACACCATTTACGGGACGATCGGCGTGAAGGTTTGGATTTTCCTGGGCGAGATTATCGGTAAGCCAGACCTAACGCCTACAGCGCTGATGCAGCGCCAGCAACAGCCTTTACCTTTGGAACAGCCTGAACGGCGCCGCAAACGCCGGACGCGTCGTGCCGCGGCAGCCCAGCGCGGCGAAGAAGGCTAAGCACTGTGAGGTAGCGCCATGTTGATGCCCCGACGTACCAAGTACCGCAAGCAGCAAAAAGGCCGCATTCGCGGTGTAGCTTCGCGCGGTACGCAAATTGAGTTTGGTGATTTTGGGATCAAAGCCTTAGAGCCTGCGCGTATAACTAGTCGTCAAATCGAGGCTGCGCGCGTGGCCATCACGCGCAAACTCAAGCGCGCAGGCAAGGTCTACATCCGCATTTTCCCAGACAAACCCATTACAAAAAAGCCGGCCGAAGTCCGCATGGGTAAGGGCAAAGGCTCGGTAGAATACTGGGTAGCCGTTGTGAAACCAGGCCGCGTTTTGTTTGAGATCGGCGGCGTCTCTGAAGAACTGGCCCGTGAGGCGTTGCGCTTGGCTGCGCACAAGCTGCCGATCAAAACCAAGTTTGTCATGCGGACTGACTACGTGGCAACGGCTGCGGCAGAACATTAATTAACCTACGCGCGGGACGCTATGAAGGTGAAAGAAATCCGGGCGATGAGCCTTAATGAACTGGCCCAGCGCATTCGAGAAGAAGAAGACGCGCTGCGGCAGCTGCGCTTTCAGCATGCGGTAGCCCAGTTGGAAAACCCTATGCTGCTCCGCAACAAACGTCGGCTCATTGCCCGGCTCAAGACGATCTACAACGAAAAACGCCGGGCTTCTGCGCAGCAAACCGTTTGAGGAGTAGCAAGCAGCTATGGGCACCCAACAGACGCCAAATGCCTCTAAAGCGCGTGGACACCGAAAGGAGCGGATCGGCGTGGTCGTCAGCAACAAAATGAACAAGACGATCACGGTAGCGATTGAGCGCCAAATTAAGCATCCGCTCTACGGTAAGTTCATTAAGCGCACAACAAAACTCATGGCCCACGATGAGCACAACGAGGCCAATGAAGGCGACATCGTCCGCATTATGGAGACGCGGCCGCTTTCGAAACACAAGCGTTGGCGCCTTGTGGAAATCATCGAACGGGCCAAATAAATGAGCGCAAAACCGTTTTGATCTGCTAAAAGCCATGATTCAGCAGGAAAGCAGACTGGTGGTGGCCGACAACAGCGGTGCTAAAGAGGTACTGTGCATTCGCGTGCTGGGCGGTAGCCACAAACGCTACGCCCGCGTAGGAGACAAAATTGTGGTCTCTGTCAAGTCGGCCATTCCGGGCGGTAGTGTCAAAAAAGGCGATGTGGTAAAAGCCGTTGTGGTTCGGACAAAAAAAGAATTACGCCGACCGGACGGTACCTACATTCGCTTTGATGATAATGCGGCGGTTTTAATCAATAACCAGGATGAGCCGATTGGCACCCGTATCTTTGGGCCCGTTGCCCGTGAGCTGCGCGACAAGCAGTTCATGCGGATTGTATCGTTGGCACCAGAGGTCGTCTAGTGCCGCATCAAACCGTGTTGTTACGCTATGCCACGCACGAAAAATAAACAGCCCAAGCTGCACGTAAAACGCGGCGATCTGGTGCGGGTAATTGCCGGAAATGACAAAGGCAAGGAAGGCCGCATTCTGCGCGTTTTCCCAAAGCAGCAGCGGGTGATTGTTGAAGGCGTCAATTTGCGCATCCGGCACGTACGCCCGAATCCCAAGTATCCTCAAGGAGGGCGTATTGAGCAGGAGATGCCCATCCACGTGTCGAACGTGATGCCGCTCGACAGCAATGGGCGTCCCACGCGGGTGGGCCGTAAGTGGATTGTAGACCCCCAAACCGGTCGCGGGCGCTGGGTGCGTTATGCAAAAACGACCGGCGAAGAGCTGGACCGCTGAGAACCCCAAGAGCCATGACTTACATTCCGCGACTTAAGCAACGCTATCGCGAAGAAGTCGTACCCGCACTGATGCAACAGTTCGGGTACCGCAACGTGATGGAGGTGCCGCGCCTGGTAAAAATCTGCGTCAACAAAGGCGTGGGTGAAGCTGCCCAGAACAAAAAGCTTCTGGATGATGCGATTGCAGAGATTCGCCTGATTACTGGGCAGCATCCGGTGGTACGTCGGGCGCGCAAAAGCATCTCCAACTTTAAAATCCGTAAAGGCATGCCGGTGGGTGTTTCGGTTACGCTCCGTGGCGATCGGATGTATGAGTTTTTTGATCGCCTGGTCACGCTGGCTTTGCCACGCACGCGTGACTTTCGGGGCGTTTCGGACCGCAGCTTTGACGGCCGCGGCAATTATACCCTTGGCATTGCCGAACAAATCATCTTTCCCGAAATCGACGTCGATAAAGTTGACCGCATTAGCGGTTTTGACATCACGTTTGTGACGACGGCGAAGACGGACGAAGAAGCCTATGCGCTGCTTAAGCTGCTGGGCATGCCTTTCGTCCGTCGTGAAGAACCGCAAGCAAAAGCAGCCTGAAACTGTTATGGCCAAGAAAAGCTGGATGGCGCGTGAGAAGAAGCGCCGCGAGTTGGTCGAAAAATACGCTGAAAAGCGACGTCAGCTTAAAGAAGCAGGGGACTGGATCGGGTTGCAGAAGTTGCCCCGCAATGCCAGTCCGGTGCGGTTGCGTAACCGCTGCCCGCTGACGGGCCGTGCGCGCGGCTATCTGCGCCAGTTTGGCGTTTCGCGTATCGTGTTTCGTGAAATGGCGCTGGAGGGCAAAATCCCTGGTGTCCGTAAGGCCAGCTGGTAACCTTGTTAAGCCTATAGGTCATGAGTGCAATTACGGATTCTATTGCCGATTACCTAACGCGCCTGCGCAACGCCCAATTGGCGCGTCACCCTTACGTCGACGTGCCCGCTTCGAAGCTTAAGCGGGCCATCACGCAGATTTTGGTAGACAAAGGCTACGTGCGCAGCTACCTGGATATCGATGATGGCAAGCAGGGGCTGCTGCGGATTTACCTGAAGTACGATCGCCATGGCAACCCGGCCATTCGGGAGCTGCAGCGTGTCTCTAAGCCCGGACGTCGTCACTATGTGGGCGCCGACGAGCTTCCACGGGTGCGAAACGGGCTGGGTGTGGCCATCATCTCGACCTCTCAAGGCGTGATGACCGACAAGGAGGCGCGTAAGCTCCGCATTGGCGGGGAGGTGCTGGCCTACGTGTTTTAAAAATGCAACCTGGGGCGGTTGTCTACAGCCCCAAAAGAAGCTAAACCAAGCAAGCGATGTCTCGGATAGGCAAACTGCCCGTCAAGCTGCCCAAGGGGGTCCAGGTTGAAGTGGGCCGGAACAACGTAGTCACGGTCAAGGGGCCTAAGGGTACCCTAACGCTTCAAGTAGACCCAGACATTACGGTGACAGTCTCTGACCAAACGGTACACGTCACGCGGGCTACCGATCAGAAGCGGCATCGTGCCCTTCATGGTCTGTACCGAGCCTTGATCCAGAACATGGTTGTAGGGGTAAGCCAGGGCTATCGCAAAGAACTCGAGGTTGTGGGTATTGGCTTTCGCGCGTCCATGTCGGGTAACTTGCTTGAGCTGGTCCTGGGCTACTCGCATCCTATTTATTTCTTGCCGCCGGAGGGCATTACGCTTTCGGTGCGAACGGAGCGCGGTAGCAATCCCATTGTGATTGTCGAAGGCATCGACAAGCAACTGGTGGGAGAAGTGGCGGCTAAAATCCGCTCGCTGCGGCCGCCAGAGCCCTACAAAGGCAAAGGCATTCGCTACGTGGGCGAATACATTCGTCGTAAGGCCGGAAAGACGGCAGGACGGTAAACCAAAGCGACCGGAAGGTCGGCAATCTTCCGGCAAAACACCTATAAACTATGATCAACGAGTTAGAACACAAAAAGCAACGTCGTGCCCGCGTCAAGCGGGGATTGAAGAAAAAAATTCGGGGTACGCCCGAGCGTCCGCGACTTTGCGTTTTTCGTTCCAACAAACATATTTACGCGCAGGTCATCGACGACACGCGCGGGCATACTTTAGCCGCAGCCTCCAGCTTGGAGAAAGATATGCCGCAAGGCACGCGCATGGAAATCAGTCGGGAGGTAGGACGACGCCTCGCGCAGCGGGCACTGGCAGCGAAGGTCACGCAGGTGGTCTTCGACCGCAATGCCTACAAGTATCACGGGCGGGTGAAAGCGCTGGCCGAAGGTGCCCGAGAAGGCGGACTTCAGTTTTGAGTGCTTTTTAATCGATAGGATGCTATGGCACAGCGAAAGCATGCAAATCGGCGCCGGCAGCGTCAGCGGGTTGCCGAAGAACAGCAGCAATGGATCGAACGCTTGGTGTCGGTCAAGCGTGTGGCTAAGGTAGTGCAGGGCGGCCGGCGTTTTTCCTTTAGCGCTGTGGTCGTGGTGGGGGATGGCAATGGGTTGGTTGGTGCCGGCGTAGGCAAGGCCAATGAGGTGGCCGATGCAATTGCCAAAGCAACAGAAGATGCCAAAAAGAATGTGATTCGCGTACCCCTCCGGCGCGGCACCATTCCGCATTCCGTGATTGGACGCCAGGATGCTGCACGGGTATTCCTGAAGCCTGCATCGCCAGGTACAGGCGTCATCGCAGGCAGCGGAGCGCGTGCTGTGCTGGAATGCGCCGGCATTAAGGATGTGCTCTGCAAGGCCTTAGGCTCAACGAATCCTTACAACCTTGTAGCGGCTACGGTGCATGCGCTCGAGCAGCTTGAAGATCCTGCAGAAGTAGCGCAGCGTCGGAGCGTGCCGCTGCAGAAAGTCTTCGAAGGGTGAGCTTATGGCAAAGCAACTTAAAATCACCCAGGTGCGCAGCATCATTGATTATCCTAAGCGGCAGCGCCGCACGCTTGAAGCGTTGGGCTTGCGCCGCATCGGACACGTGGTGGTGCATCAGGATACCCCCCAGATCCGTGGCATGATCGAAAAAGTGCGTCACCTGGTGCGCGTGGAAGAAGTAGAAGCGGCTTAAGTCTGTAAACCAGAAAGCAACCATGGATCTAAGTCGTCTAAAACCAGCCAAAGGTGCCGTTCGCGAGCGGAAGCGGTTAGGACGGGGTGTAGGTTCAGGCTACGGTGGGCATAGCTCCACGCGCGGGACTAAGGGGCAAAAAGCCCGCAGTGGTCAGCAGATCCCTGCCTACTTTGAAGGTGGCCAGATGCCCCTCATTCGGCGTGTGCCGAAACGCGGCTTCCGAAATCCGTTTCACACGGAATATCGGATTATTAACCTGGCCGACCTGAATCGCTGGCTTGCCTCAGGCCGCCTGTCGGCAACGGCCCCGATTACCCCTGAGACCCTGGTGGCTGCTGGTCTAGCCCGAAAGCGAGACCGGATCAAGATTCTGGGTGAGGGAGAGCTGTCCAGCGCGCTGCACATTACGGCACATGCCTTTAGCGCTTCAGCACGCGCTAAAATCGAGGCTGCCGGTGGTACGGTTACGGAAATCGCCTGAAACGATGCATCATGGCGGGCTTCACAGAAAGCATTCGCAACATTTGGAAAATTGAAGAGCTGCGGCAGCGGGTGCTCTACACCCTCGGACTGCTGGTTGTCTATCGGCTGGGGACGTATGTTACGCTGCCGGGCGTGGATGCCCATATTCTAGCTGAGGTTAACCGCCAGGCGGGCACCAATAACCTGTTTGGGCTGATCGACCTCTTTGTGGGCGGGGCCTTTTCCCAGGCGGGCATTTTTGCTTTGGGCATTATGCCCTACATTACGGCTTCCATTATTATTCAGCTTATGGGAGCGGTGGTGCCCTATTTTCAAAAGCTCCAGCGCGAGGGGGAAGAAGGCCGGCGCAAGATCACTCAGCTTACACGCTACCTTACGGTAGGCATTACCGCGCTTCAGGCAGTAGGCTACGCGATCAACCTACGCTATGGCGCAACAGGTCAGGCCATCGTCGTTAGCCCCGGCTTCTTCATGCTGATTGCAGTCATTGTGCTAACGGCCGGGACCGTCTTTGTCATGTGGTTGGGCGAACGCATCACCGAAAGTGGGATTGGCAATGGCATCTCGCTCATCATCATGGTGGGCATTTTAGCTTTCTTTCCCCAGGCCGTTTACAATGAGTTTACGCTGAAGGACAACCTATTTATTTTGCTGCTGGAGTTTGCAGTTTTTGTGGTGATTACGGCGGGTGTTGTGCTGGTAACGCAAGGAACGCGTCGGATTCCGGTGCAGTACGCCAAGCGTGTGGTTGGGCGGCGCGTTTATGGGGGCACGACGCAGTACTTGCCATTGCGCGTGAATGCGGCTGGGGTGATGCCGATCATCTTCGCCCAGTCGATTATGTTTGTGCCAGCTACGATTGCTACGTTTTTCCCAGGAAGCGCCTTTATGCAGCAGTTTGGCGGCTTTTTCTCGGACGTTTCAGGTTGGGGCTATTCCGCACTGTTTTTTGTGCTGGTGGTGTTTTTTACCTACTTTTACACAGCCATTGCGGTCAATCCTCGCGAGATGGCCGATACGCTCAAGCGGCAAGGGGGCTTCATTCCAGGGATTCGTCCAGGGAAGCAAACAAGCGAGTTTATTGATACGATTCTGACGCGGATCACGCTGCCAGGGGCGATTTTCTTGGGTATTGTGGCGATTATTCCAGCGTTTGCCATGCGTGCAGGCGTGACAGCTGGTTTTGCGCACTTTTTCGGGGGAACCAGCCTGCTGATCATTGTAGGGGTGATGCTCGACACGCTGCAGCAGGTTGAAAGTCACCTGCTTATGCGGCACTACGAAGGCTTTATGAAAGGGACGCGTGTGCGCGGGCGGCGCTTCTGAGAAGGTCAGGTCGATGATTCATATCAAAACCGAAAAAGAAATTGATATCCTTCGTGCCTGCGCCGATTTGGTGGGGCGAACGCTGGCCGCAGTAGCGCGCTACATCCGGCCAGGGGTTACAACCGCAGAGCTGGACGCGATCGCCGAAGATTTTATTCGCACCCAGGGAGCAGAACCTGCATTTAAGGGCTATCGGGTAGGCCGGTTGGTCTATCCAGCCACGTTGTGCGTGTCGGTGAACGATCAGGTAGTGCATGGCATTCCCGGCGATTACCGTTTAAAGCCAGGTGACTTGGTATCGGTCGATTGTGGCGTGCGCTATCGAGGGTACTATGGCGATAGTGCCTATACGTTTGGGGTAGGGGAGCTGGACGCAGAGAACATCCGCCTTTGTCGCGTTACCTATGAGGCGTTGTACAAAGGGATTGCGCAAGCGGTAGCGGGACAGCGTGTAGGCGACATCAGCCATGCTATTCAGCGGCACTGTGAGGCCGCGGGCTACGGTGTGGTACGTGCCTTGGTGGGTCATGGCATTGGCCGTAACCTACACGAAGATCCCCAAGTGCCTAACGTAGGGCGTCCAGGCACCGGTCGTCGGCTTCGTGTGGGGATGACCTTGTGCCTGGAACCTATGGTGAATCGGGGGACGTATGAGGTGCGTGTTGGCGAAGACGGATGGACGGTTTACACAGCTGATGGCCAGCCTTCGGCCCATTACGAACACATGATCGTTGTACGTGCTGGTAAACCTGAGGTGTTAACGACCTTCGCCTATATCGAAGACGTCGTTGAAGCTCCCTATAACCTGCAACCCTCCCTACATGGCGAAACAGAAAGCCATTACACAGGACGGTGAAGTTCTTGAAGCACTGCCCAATGCCCAGTTTCGGGTGCGCCTAGATAACGGCCACGAAATTCTGGGCGTGCTTTCAGGCAAAATGCGCATGCATTATATCAAAATTTTGCCTGGAGATCGCGTGAAGGTTGAACTTTCGCCCTACGATCTAACCCGAGGGCGCATTATATACCGTTATAAATAAACGTTCACGAACCTAGGCTGCTACTTCGGCGTTTATGCAGCCTTGCTTTTAAGCCTTGTTACTGCCATGAAAGTACGTGCCAGCGTAAAAAAGCGTAGTGCCGACGACAAGATTGTGCGGCGTAAGGGACGGATTTATGTGATCAACAAGAAAAACCCGCGCCATAAGCAACGGCAAGGGTGAGCTTAACCGAGTAGAACGTATGCCACGTATCGCAGGTGTTGACATTCCCCTGCATAAACGGGGAGAAATTGCGCTGACGGCGATCTACGGGATCGGAAAAGCGCGGGCGCGAGAGATTCTCGGCCGCGTAGGGGTAGATCCCAACACACGTCCCAAAGATTGGACGGAAGAGCAGACGCGGGAGATTCGGCGTTTGATTGAACAGGAATATGTCGTCGAAGGGCAGCTTCGAGCCGAAGTGCAGATGAACATTAAGCGGCTGATGGATATCGGCTGCTACCGCGGCATTCGACATCGGTTGGGGTTGCCTGTGCGTGGGCAGCGCACGCGCACCAATGCCCGCACACGGAAAGGGCCGCGCAAAACCGTGGCCGGGAAGAAGAAGGCTCCGAAGAAGTAATCCCGTAGCACAGCCATGGCCAAAAAACAGCGAACATCGACGCGTAAGAAAAACGTCATTGTTGAACAGAACGGGCAGGCGCACATTCAGTCGACGTTTAACAATACGATTGTCACGATCACGGATCAATACGGCAACACCATTGCCTGGTCCAGTGGCGGTAAAGAAGGTTTTAAGGGGAGTCGCAAAGGCACACCGTTTGCCGCCCAGATGGCCGCAACTTCTGCCGCTAAGGAAGCCTACGATTTGGGCCTGCGGCGTGTGGATGTGTTTGTTAAAGGCCCTGGTTCTGGCCGGGAGTCGGCGATTCGTGCGCTTGCCGCAGCAGGGTTGGAGTTGCTCACGATCCGTGATGTTACCCCTGTGCCGCACAACGGCTGCCGGCCGCCCAAACGTCGCCGTGTGTAAGACTTGGGCATAAGTCCGGTCACGGCAACGCAACAGGCGTTGCACGTGCGTTTGTCCTTCATCCATTAACCTGACAAACGAGACCTGAACACCTATGGCCCGTTATCGCGGTCCCAAACAGAAAGTGGCCCGCCGTTTTGGCGAGCCAATCTTTGGGCCTAGTAAAGCCTTAGAGCGTAAGCCATATCCCCCGGGACAACATGGGCGCACCCGGCGCACTAAGGACAGCGAGTATGCCGTCCAGCTAAAAGAAAAGCAAAAGGTCAAACATATTTACGGCCTGCTGGAGCGGCAATTCCGCAACCTTTTTGAAAAGGCGACGCGCAAAAAGGGCGTTACAGGCGAAACGCTGCTCAAAATGCTGGAAGCGCGTCTGGACAATACGGTCTACCGCATGGGATTTGCCCGGACGCGCCGCCAGGCGCGACAGCTTGTCGTGCATCGCCACATTCTGGTTAATGGCCAAGTGGTGAATGTGCCTTCCTACCAGCTTCGGCCGGGCGATGTGGTGGCTGTGCGTCCCAAGAGCCGGCAACTCGCCGTGATTCAAGAAAACCTTAGGCGTTTGCGCCGGAACTTCCCTTGGCTTGAGATCGATCGTAAGGAAATGCAGGGGAAGTTTCTGGACTACCCCAACCGGGAAGACATACCTGAAAACATTCGTGAACATCTAATCGTCGAGCTCTACTCCAAGTAGTCGACGAAAACGCTGGCGTGCACCGAAGCGCTCGAGGCTTCGGGCTTTCACGACCGCAAATAAACCATCTGACTAACCATGAGCAACTACATGGTTCAACTGCCCGAAGGTGTACGGGTGGAAGAGGCAAGCGAAACGTTCGGGCGTTTTGTGATTCAGCCGCTTGAGCGGGGTTACGGTGTTACGATCGGCAATGCCCTGCGGCGCGTGCTGCTTTCTTCATTGCCGGGAGTGGCCATCACAGCGGTGAAAATCGATGGGGTGCAGCACGAGTTTTCGACCATTCCGGGCGTTACCGAGGACGTCTCTGAGATCATCCTGAACCTCAAAGGCGTCCGCTTCAAGGCGAAAGAAAGCATCGACGCCAACATTCGGCTTTCGCTTAAAGGTCCAGGCACGTGGACGGCGCGCGACATCGGCGAAGCCACCAGCCATTACGAAGTACTCAATCCAGATCATTATATTGCCACCCTGGCAGAGAATGCCCAGCTCAATGTCGAGCTGCGTATGGGGCGCGGTCGCGGCTATGTTCCGGCCGAGGAAAACAAGCTACCGGAGGATCCGATTGGCGTTATTGCCATCGACGCGATCTTTACACCGATCAAAAACGTGCGCTACACGATCAAACCTACCCGTGTAGGCCAGAAGATCGAATACGAACGGCTGGAGCTGGAAATCACCACCGATGGCTCCATCTCTCCAGAAGATGCGCTCGTGCAGGCCGCTACCATCCTGCGCGACCACATCAATCTCTTCATTAAAATGGAGAGCGAGCCGCAGCCTGAAGTGGTCAAAAAAGAAGTCGACGCCGAAGTGCAGCGCATTCGGGAGCTGCTTTCGCAGCCAGTTGACGAGCTTGACCTTTCGGTGCGTGCACACAACTGCCTTAAGGCGGCCAACATTCGCACGATCGGCGACCTGGTGCGGCGGCAAGAATCGGAAATGCTCAAGTTCCGGAACTTCGGCCGTAAGTCGCTCCAAGAGCTCATTCAGGTCCTCGAAGAGCGTGGCCTGCACTTTGGCATGGACGTGGACAAATATCTGGAAGAAGCGAAGAGCTAAACCGGCGCTGGCCGAAATAAGCGCGTAAGGCCATGAGACATCATAAGAAAGGATTTAAACTAGGGCGGACCTACGGGCACCGACGGGCGACGTTGGCGGCCCTTTCTTGCGCCTTGATTCGTCACAAGCGCATCCGTACCACGCTGGCCAAGGCCAAAGCCTTACGCCAGTTTATAGAGCCGCTCATTACGCGGGCCAAGGAAGATACCACGCACAACCGCCGAGAAGTCTTCCGCTACTTGCAGGATAAGGAAGCCGTTAAAGAACTCTTTGGCGAGATTGCCGAGAAAGTGGGCGATCGGCCAGGCGGCTACACAAGGGTGGTACGCGTCGGATACCGTCCAGGCGACGGAGCTGAAATGGCCATTATCGAACTGGTCGACTACAATGACCTTAAGCCTGCCGATGCGCGCAAAGCACGCAAGCGCACGCGTCGCGGGCGCGGTCGTAGCCAGCGCGTCACGCAAGCGGAACCCGCAACAGCGGCTTCGGAAACTGCTGATAAATCTGCGGCACAGACGCCCCAAGAAGACGAACCTGATAAAAAAGACGAGGCCTAAAGGCTATAGGCAGCACCTCCTCACGCCTAAAGCGCCATTCCGTAGGGATGGCGCTTTTTTTGTTACCGGAACTGGTAGCCAGCCCCGTACTTTAACTTAATAAAAAGAATGCCTCGGGGATGGGAACCCAAGCCTACAATGCCCATGATTCAAACGTCGACCGTCCTAAAGGGGGCTGACCTGAATATCCCGCCGGAGTATCAGGAACGCCTAGAAGCCCTACTAGAAACTTGCCGGGCCCATCTTCCCCGCGTTGATGAAGACCTGATTCGCCGGGCTTTTCGCGTGAGCTTCTGGGCACACCGAGATCACCGACGCATTACAGGCGAACCTTATATTCTCCATCCCCTTGCCGTTGCGCAGATTGTTGCAGAAGACATCAGCTTTGATGACGTCAGCGTTGCGGCAGCACTGCTGCACGACGTTGTGGAAGACTCCGACCTCTCGCTGGAATTCATCCGCGAGGAGTTCGGCGAAACCATGGGGACTATCATCGACGGATTGACCAAGATCCAGGGTGTTTTTGCCTCACGCGAGCTTGGCCAGGCCGAAAACGTCCGCAAATTGATGCTTTCTATGGCCGAAGACATTCGCGTAATTCTGGTCAAGTTCGCCGACCGGCTTCACAATATGCGCACCATTGAAGTGCTGCCACCACCTAAACGCTTAAAGATTGCCACGGAGACCTTAGAGCTGTTTGCTCCCCTGGCCCATCGCTTTGGCCTTTTTAAGCTCAAAAGTGAGCTAGAAGACCTCGCGCTCAAGGTGCTTCAGCCTGAAGAGTATTATGCTATTGTACGCGGCTTAAACGAATCAAAGCGCGAGCGGGAAGCCTATATTCAGCGCTTTATTGAGCCACTCAAGCAGCGCCTACAAGAGGCTGGGCTGGAGTTTGACATTTACGGCCGGCCCAAGAATATCTACTCGATCTACCGTAAAATGAAGCGGCAAAACAAGCCGCTTGAGGAAATCTACGATTTGTTTGCCATCCGCATCGTACTCAAAACGACAGGCCGAAAAGGTAAAGAAGACTGCTGGCGGGCTTATTCGATCGTAACCGACCTGTACAAACCCCTTCCGGAACGGTTTCGCGACTTTATCTCGGTCCCCAAGTCTAACGGCTACCAGAGCTTGCATACCACCGTGCTGGGGCCAGAAGGTCGCAAGGTAGAGGTGCAGATCCGCACGCAAGAAATGCACGAAGTCGCCGAACGCGGCGTGGCCGCGCACTGGCGCTACAAGGAAGGGATCGAAGAAGTTGATCCTAAAATGGACCAATGGCTGCGCTGGGTGCAGGAGATCCTTGAAAACCCTAAACCAGATCAGGCTACCGAGTTTGTTAATGAATTTCGATTGAACCTGTACGATGAGGAGATTTACGTCTTTACTCCTAAAGGCGATGTGCTCAGCCTTCCTCAAGGAGCTACGCCGGTCGATTTTGCCTTTCGGGTGCACACAGAAGTAGGGTTGCACTGCATTGGGGCCAAGGTCAATGGCAAACTGGTGCCGCTGTCCTACAAGCTCAAAAGCGGGGACCAAGTGGAAATTATCACCTCGAAAAAACAGACGCCCAATCCCGATTGGATGAAGTTTGTCGTTACCCAAAAGGCGCGCAGCCATATTCGCCACTGGATCAACGAACAGCGCCGCAAGGCGATCGAATTGGGCAAGGAACTCTGGGAGAAGAAAATCAAACGGCTTGGCTTAGAGGTTGACGAGCGGCAACTGCAGCGTGCTGCTCACCGGCTCAAGTTCCCCTCGCTGCAACAGTTGTTCTATGAGTTGGGCACTGGTCTGTTTGAGGCAGATGAGCTGGTCAAGGTGTTGCGCTCTGGAGAATCCACTGCTGAGGATAGCACGGTTCAAGAGCCTGCTTTGCGCCTGCAGTATGAAAGCTTTCTAGATACCGCCAAGGAGGCTGGGCAGCCTGCCCTGAAAATCGACGGAGAGCTGCATACCGATATCGTTACGTCGTATGCTTCTTGCTGCAATCCTATCCCGGGAGATGAGGTCTTTGGTTACGTCAGCCGCAGTGGGGCTATCAAGATTCATCGCGTAAACTGCAAAAATGCCCCCTACCTGCTTTTGCATCACGCAGACCGCATTGTGCCTGTAGAGTGGAGCCGGCAGAAGGACGTGCAGTTTTTGGCTGCGCTGCGCGTCATGGGTGAAGATCGGGTGGGTATTGTCAGCGATATCACCACCGTGATTTCTAAAAGCCTAAAAACCAACATTCGCTCGATTACGGTGGATTCCGAAGATGGGGTATTTGAAGGAACGATTGTGCTCTACGTCAGCGACCTAGAGCATTTGCGCCGTCTCATTGAACGGATTAAGCGTATCGAGGGCATCTATGGGGTTTACCGATTCGAAGAATAGACCAAGTCCTTAAAAAATTCGATGATGCCCTATCGTTTTCTTTTGCAAAAGCCTTCGTGATTTAATAAAATGCCCCCACGGATCAGGGCAGCCTGCCAATTGCAGAGGAATCGCTGAAAGGCAGGTGTGTTTGAGAAAAGATCTGTTCACCTTAAGGAGTTGCTGGCTATGACACAACGCATGCCGACATTGACCAAGAAAGATGTTGCGCGTCGGGTCGCTCAGCTGATGGGAGAGCCCATCTATAAGTGCGAGCCGTGGGTAAATACCGTCATTGAAGCTGTAGCGCAGTTGCTGGAAGAGGCTGATCCAGAAGTGCGCATTGAACTGCGGGACTTTGGGGTGTTTGAGGTCAAAAAGACCCGTGCCAAGCCGAAAGCACGGAATCCCAAAACAAACGAGACCGTCTTTATTCCTAGCCGGCGTAAGACGCACTTTAAGCCAAGCAAACGCCTAAAGCAGGTACTTCAGCGGCCGCTGGTAGAGCTCAACTACGAGATCCCAGAAGGTAGTGCCGATAAGTTGTTGGCAAGCCAAGCGGCCGAAAAAAACGGCGCGCGTCGCTAGGTGATGGCGCGATCTTGTCCCTGTGCACGCGGACGGACCCTAGGCCCGTCCGCGCTTTGTTTTTAAAAGCTACTAGCCATGCTGCACCCAACGCCCCCACGAATTGTAGCGGTTGACTATGGCCGTAAGCGGGTTGGATTGGCTGTGTCGGATCCGCTGCGTCTGTTTGCTCAGCCCTATGGTACCTATCCGCCAGAAGAGGCATTGCGGGTGCTTCAAGCGCTGCATGACCGTGAAGGCATTGCTACGCTGGTTATCGGTTGGCCACTAACGGCTCAAGGAACGGAGGGCGAAGCTACCGCGGAAGTGGCTCGATTTATTCGGCGTCTTGAACGCCTGCTGCCGGACGTGCCTATTGTGCGCTGGGATGAGCGTTACACCTCAGAACTAGCTCGTGTGCGTTTGCGCGAAGTAGGCAGCTCCGGTAAAAAGCGCCGCGATCGGGGGCGCATCGACCAGATGGCTGCTGCGCTGCTTTTGCAAGAGTATCTGGCTCGGCAGGAACCCAACGCGCCTTTGGCCGAATAACCCCCATGCGTTAATCCAACAAAAGCGCTATGGTGTTGCCGATTCATATTTACGGCGATCCTATCCTTAGAGAACGCACGCAGCCAGTTCAGGCCGATTCGCCGGAATTGCAGCAGTTACTCGACGACATGGTGGAAACCATGCATGCGGCTTCAGGCATTGGCTTGGCTGCCCCACAGGTAGGTCGTCGTGAACGCGTATTTGTGGTCGACCTCACGCCTATGCAAGAGGAGCTAGAGGCTTCCGGGGAAGTACTGGCCCCAATGCCGATGTTCTTTATCAATCCGGAAATTGTGGAAGCTACGCCGACGCGTTGCAGCATGGAAGAAGGCTGCTTATCGATTCCAGACGTTAGAGAGCTGGTTGAACGTCCTGAAGGCGTAGTCATCCGCTATTTGGATCGTCAGTTTCGGCCTCAGGTGCTCGAAGCTCATGGCATGCTGGCGCGGGTGATTCAGCACGAGTACGATCACCTGGAAGGTATTCTGTTTATCGACCGTCTGAGTGCGTTTCGGCGTCAACTTTTGAAGCGCCGGCTGCGTGACATCGCTCGGGGCCAGGTATCGGCTGAATATCCGCTAGCGCTGAGTCGGGTATAAGTTGGGCTTGAAGCAAAGGGGCTGTTGCGCTATTTTTAAAACGTATCCGCCAATTGCAGATCTTCATGCTGCCGCGCATGCGGAAACGGGCTTGGGGCTTGCTGCTGGCCTTTGGCATAAGCACGATCGGGCTTCCGGTGGTGCACCAGGTGCAGCATGCCCGATGGGCCGCTACAGATAAGCCGGTAACCGTTGCCTGGCAGCAGTTGGCTGAGCGCTACCGGGTGCCTGATCCGTGCAGCCTCTATGCCAGCTTGCATTCCTTGGCACCGGTTGGCTGCAGCGTCGGGGTGAAACAACCCTGGTGGGTTGATCTGCCCATACGCTCTCCGCTATCGCCGGCGCTTCCCACGCTTCGCCACCAGTCCATTCGCGCACCTCCAGCTTGGGGCTAACCCCTAGATGCCCTTTCCGTGGTTAGTCCTATTCACCTATTATGGAGGATTGTGCGATGCAGTACGTCAAGCGTTTACTGCTGCTTTTGAGTTTGTTTTTGCTGGTGAACGTTCACGTCTATGGCCAAGCCTTAGAAGGGCGTGTAACCGACGCCGCTACTGGAGAGCCGCTGGCAGGGACTACGGTGCTCGTTACTGCCCTTCAGCTGGGTACCACGACAAATGCAGAAGGCTATTACCGGCTTTCCTTGCCGCGTCCTGGTCGCTACCGTGTACTTTTTAGCTTTGTGGGTTACCGGTCACAAGTTCAGGAGGTTGTGCTGGGTGCCGAAGCTCAAAGGCTTGACGTGGCTTTGTCCGCTACCACCTTGGAGGCTCCTGAGGTGACCATTACAGCGAAAACCCAGGCTACGGATATTCTGGCAACACCTCAGTCTGTTGCTGTGCTCGAGGGCGATCTGCTGCGCCTTGGGCGAGGGGTAACGGTGGCGGACGCGTTGGCGCAAACGCCAGGAGTACATCTGCTGCATACGGGCCCTGGCGTAGCCAAACCGGTTGTCCGCGGGCTTTCTTCGCAACGCGTGCTCGTGGTACAAGATGGCGTGCGCCAGGAAGGCCAGCAGTGGGGAGACGAGCACGGCGTAGAGATCGATGGCGCAGCAGCCGAGCGTCTCGAAGTTGTCAAAGGACCAGCAAGCCTGCTTTACGGATCCGATGCCCTAGGCGGGGTGGTGCAGATCACTACCAGGAGTCCTTTCGCCTACGAACGCCCACTGCACAGCGAAATTACCCTGGAAGGCGCCAGCAACACCCGTATGGGGAGCGCCCACCTTGAGCTGGGTGGACGCCAGGATAGCTGGGCCTATGCTGGTCGCTTGGCGCTTCGCCAGGGCGGTGCCTATAGCACGCCACGCGGGTTGGTGCCCAACACAGCGCTAGAAGTTGCAGATGGGGCACTTCAGCTGGGTTACCAGAAGCAGGACCAGCAATGGCTGCTAAGCTATGGTCGATACCAGGCAAAGCTGGGGTTTTTTGAGCCTGAGACAGATCAGGATGAAGTGCCGCAGGCGCATGAGGACCGCTACGACATCGGTGAACCTTACCAGCGCCTCGTGCATGATCGCTTGCAGCTTCGCGGGCGCTGGCCGTGGGGCTTAGAGCGACTGGAACTCAACCTCGCCTGGCAGCAAAACGACCGCCGGGAATTTGGTCACGCTCACGACGGAGCAGGGCACGGGCCAGAAGAAGAACCAACATTACACTTACGTCTACGTACCCTGACGAGCGACCTGCGCATGCACCACCGTCCGCTGGGTCCACTTTTTGGTACAGTTGGCCTGAGTGGTTTTTTCCAGCGAAACGAGACGCTTGCCGAAGAAGCGCTGATTCCAGGCGCTCGGGTTTGGAACGGGGCCATTTATGTGTTTGAAGAGGTGTATTTGCCCCAATTGACGCTTAGTGGCGGTCTGCGATGGGACGTGCGACGGCTTTCGGTAGAGGATAACGAGGAGCTGGGCGTGCTTGCGCAGAAGCGCACCTATCGGGCACTAACGGGTGCGATTGGGCTTGCCTGGCAAGTGCGCTCGGACCTTTCGCTGGCAGTGAACCTGGGACGTGCCTGGCGGGCACCTACGCTGAACGAGCTCTTTTCGCGCGGTGTGCATGAAGGCACCAGTCGCTTTGAGATCGGCAAACCTACGCTTGAGCCCGAGCAGAGCCTTAGCCTCGACGGTACGCTTCGCTGGTTGCGGGAGGCCGTGTATCTGGAAATGAGTGCCTTTGTTAATCACGTCGACCGGTTCATCTTTCCGCGGCCTACGGGACAACGTGATCCAGACTCAGGTCTTTGGATCTATGCCTTTGATCAGGCTGAGGCCCGGCTTTGGGGAGGGGAGGTGCTGCTTAACGTTGGGCTATGGCCCTGGTTGCACTTGCACCTTGGGGGTGATCTGGTGCGAACACGTAACCTGGAAACCAGAGAACCATTGCCGCTTACGCCGCCACCGCGGCTTGTGACCGCAGTGGAGCTGCACTGGGAGCAGTGGGGCGCTGCACGTGAAGTAATGCTTCGGGTAGGTCCTACCTGGGTAGCTGCGCAGCGGCGGGTAGCCCCCGAAGAGCTGCCTACGGATCGCTATGTGCTCTGGAACGCAGCCGTTTCAGCCCAATGGCAACTGGGGGCCTGGAGGCTCACAACAGACCTGGCCGTGGACAACTTGCTAAACCGCGCTTACGCCAGTCATTTAAGCCGTTTGCGGCCGTATGGCGTTTTGGATCCTGGGCGAAACGTGCGGCTGCGCGTCGAGGTGCAATTACCTTAAAGGTAAGGGGCCCCAGGGGCCCCTTACCTTTAGGTTATCGCGGCCAGCGAATCACAATGGTGTCGACACGGCGCTGCACTTGGCATCCAGGGCGGTCTTCTTGGGGACAAGGTGGGGGAAGCTCGCCCAAACCGCGAAAGATCAGGCGCTCGGGCTCAATGCCCTGGCTTTGATAGTAGTTATAGACCGTTAGGGCGCGTCGTAGCGAAAGCAATGCGTTGAACGCCTCACCGCCTACGTAGTCGGCGTAGCCAACCAGTTGCACTACTAGATCTGGACAGCTTTGCAGTACGCGGACGTTTTGGTCCAGGGCTGCCTGTGCCGCTTCACTGAGCGTGCTTTGGCCAAAGGCGAAGCTTACCGATTCCAGCTGGGTGATTAAGTCGCACGTATTCGGCTCAACGACGATGCGAACAGAGGCAGAATCTTGCCCTAAGTCGTTGCTTGCTGTGAGCGCAACGGTGTATGTCCCTGCTTTGTTAAACCGACGGCTTGTGCGGGCCTGCACGGCCATGAGGCCCATTGCCTGGCCTTCTTCAAACTGGTACTGGTTTTCTGCAGCAAAGCTGCCTTCCCCATCGCCGAAGTTCCAGCTGTAGCGGATGTTAGGGCTACCCTCCACCAGGGCTTCGAAGCTTACTGTGGTGCCTCGGGATATGGTGTCGGCACTGGCCTCAAGCGATAGGATGCGCACAGGCTGCGGCATCTCGCCGACCTGTACCAGGTGGGTAGCGGTTCGCACAACCCCAGCAGCATTCTGGGCTTGCACCTGGATTTCGTAGCGGCCTGGCAAACGGTAGCGATGCTCGACAACAGGCCCGGTGTACTGGCTACCATCGCCCATGAGCCAGAAAAACGACACCGGCCGTGAAGCGGCCTCATCGACCCGGGCAGTGAACGTACCGTACTGGCGCCGTTCTAACTGGCTTGGCCCTTCAATCAAGAGCGTTTGAATAGGAATCGGCAGCGGCCTCAGCGTTACCCGAAAACCGATGCCGAAAAATCCCAAGCCATCAAAAGCAGCTCGCCCACTTCGGAGGTTGTCGGCTGCTCGGTCAGGGAAAACCCCGTTCGCACTGGCCTCCACAAAAAAAGCCACATTCCGGGTCAAAACGTAATCGGCACCTAAGGCTGCGTTTAACCCAAAACCCGTCTTATAGCCTCCCAGGGTGATATGAGGGCCAATGTTGAAATAATGGCTTAGTCGCCGATAGGGAAAAACACGCCAGCGCAGCTGCCCTTGAATAAGGTGAAACTGGTGATAATCTCGGCTCACTTTGGGGTAGTTCCCCCCTTCGTATCCGATGCCAATGCTTAGACCCGAAAGAAACTGATACCCAATATTTCCTTTGAGTGCATATGGCTCGACGGCATAGGTCGAATGATCTGTTTCACTCAGCGAAGGGCCTATGCCAAAGCGCAGATAAGGCCCTGGGGTAATCCAAATGCGCTGGGCTACTGCCGGACAGGTGGCCCCTAAACTTCCAAGCAAGAGCAAGGTCCTTAGCAGTCGCGATGGGTTCATATGCATACCAATTGGTCTTTTAGAAGGCCAAGGATGACGGTTAGGGGGCCCGACCGCTTTTTGCGTAAATAGGGAGTATACAAAAACTATCACGCGAAAAACAGGTAGAAGACGCGCTTTCGTGAATCCGAGCGTTAAGTTCTGGCGTTTCCGCCTATGGTGTTTTGACGTAGGGTGATGGTTATGAGCTCAGCACGTTCTGCGAAGCAAGGGGGATGGTTATGGGATCGGTTAGGCATATGGCTTTCAGGCATCTGTCTTGTGCATTGTCTGCTGCTGCCGATAACCTTGTTTTTGCTCCCTTTGGGCGCTATGCTGCTTACTTGGCATGAAGACGTGCACCTTGCATTTGCGTTACTGCTCGTGCCTACAACGCTGTTGGCGTTTTACCAGGGTTACCGGTGTCATCATCAGAAACGGGTGTTGGGATGGTTTGGCGTGGGGTTGAGTTTGGTGCTGCTGGCAAGCTTTCCAGGGCACGACGTGCTGGGCGTTATCGGAGGTACAGCAGTGACCATGCTGGGTAGTGGCTTGCTCATTTGGGGCCATTGGCAAAACTGGCGACTTCGCGCCCATTGCGATGTAGTGCTGGCTCGAGAAGAAGACCCCTAGATCCAAAAGCCCCGCCCTAAAAGGACGGGGCTTGGCGTGAAAGACAGGTTTAGGCCCCGTCAGGACGCAGTGTTACGGTTTCAATTTCGGGCGTTACGGCTCCATTGCTGCTTTCCGTAGCTGTCGACGCGCGGCCTATAAAACGCTGCACGTGTGTAGCTAGGGAATCGAACGAGGAGTACAGCACTGGCATGATCACAAGCGTCAGAAACGTGCCAAACGTCAGCCCGCTAATGATCGCTGTACCCATGGGGCCCCAAAACTGCGTGTTTTCAGATCCGATTTGAAAGGCAGGATCCCAGTTGGCCAGTAAGCCCACGAAGTCTACGTTAATTCCAAGCGTAAGCGGCACCAACCCGATCACTGTGGTTAGCGCGGTTAGGATCACTGGGCGCAAGCGGGTTGCTCCCGCTTCGATGATCGCCTCACGCTTGCTGTAGCCGCGCGCGCGCAGCTGCATGATGTAGTCAACCAGCACAATGTTGTTGTTGACCACAATGCCCGCTAGCGAAATCAGGCCAATAAACGTCATCAAGCCAAAGGCTGTGCGCGTGAGCAGCAAGCCCAGCAGGACCCCAATTAGGCTAAGTCCTACAGCAACCATAATCAAAAATGGGCCACTGACCCGATTAAACTGGGCGATCATGATCAAAAAAATCAGCGCCGATCCAATCAGCAGGGCTGTGGTTAGAAAGCTAAACGATTCCTGTTGCTCTTGATTTTCGCCGGTATAGGCTAAGTGGTAGTTTGGAGGGAGCGATTGCTCGTAGTCGGCTAGGTATTGGCGTACTTGCTGCAGCACGACCTGGGCATTGTAGCCAGGAGCAACGTCGCCGGTAACGGTAGCTACGCGTTGCAGGTCTAGCCGCGTAATGGCGCCTAGCCCGTTGCCTAATTCGAATGTGGCCACCGCTGTAAGGGGAATTTGCTGTCCTTCGTGCAAGATGGTCAGGCTGCGCAGGCTTTCCAGTGAGCGGCGGTCAGCTTCTTTAAGGCGTACGGTGATGTCATATTCGTCTTTGCCTGCGCGATACTGGCTGGCTTCAATGCCGTTGATGGCTGCGCGCACAGTAGAGGCAATTTGCTGGGTATTGAGCCCAAAGCGTCCTGCCCGCTCGCGGTCAATGCGCACGCGCAGTTCAGGCCGTCCCGTGTTTAGGTTGTCAGCAATGTCGACCAGTCCGGGAATGCGGCCGGTCTCAGCAGCCTCAATGAGGCGCTGCTTGACTTCTTGCGTAATGCGTACAATTTCCTGGAAATCAGGTCCAGAGATTTCGATGTTGACCGGCGGGCCGGTGGGTGGTCCAGGGTTGTCCTGGTCGATTTCCAAGGTTACCCCAGGGAGCCCCTGGAGTTGCTGGCGCAGCCGGTCCATTGTTTCCCGGCTCGAAACGGCACGCTTTTCATAGTCAACCAAGTCCAGCGTGATCGTGGCTACTTCGGGGCGTGTCGATCCGCCCCCAAAGAGGCGGTCGCCACCGACACCCACATTGACCTGGATATGCTTAACATTGGCGCGATCTTGTGGATTTTCGGCCAGGAGCTGTTCGATGCGGGCAAGTGCCTCGCGGGCAATCTGGTCCGTGGTTTCTACGTTCGTGCCTAAGGGAGCCGTTAGCCGAACTTGGATCTGGTTGGGATCTGTTTTGGGAAAGAACTCGACCCCAGTAGGGGTGATGGCAAACATGGCCAAAATGGCCAAAAGTGCGCCGAGTACACTGTTGAGCAGACGTGCCCGGTTGTCGGTCAAAATCAAGTAGCGACGTCTGTTTCGGTTAAAAAGTGCGCCTAGGAGGCCTGCCCCAATCACAACAGCTGGCAGCAACAAAAGCTCAACAAGGGTCGTGAGGGCTACTTCACGGGAGCTCAGGTACATGAGGCCGGTAACGACCAGAACTACAGCACCAAATCCTAGGCCTCCACGCACCGTCGCCCACCCGCCTAAGAAAAGCGTCTCTAGCGTATGCAACACCACGCCCAGTAGACCCACGATAGCTAAAAGCGCACCAGGGATTAGGAGTACCATGCCTGCCGGACCACCTAGTAGGGCAGCGATGCCCCCGCCCAGTGCCAGCAAAATGACTCCCAACGTCAGACTACCCAGCGTAAACGTGTTGCGCAGCAGGGCATGGGGTACCGAATAGTCACGTTCTAGCATCCAGTTTAAAAAGGTGCGATAGCGGCGGATGAGTCCCGGCAGGCCATTGCGAATAAACCGGTTGCCAAGCGGCTTAAAGATGAATCGGTGTAGCCCATAGATGGTCGGTATAGCTACAACCAGCACCACCAGCGTTTTCCAGTTGGCTAAAGCCAATATCAGGCCAAGTGCCAAAATCACACCGGCTAGTACCATCCGTACCCGGCGTGGCATTGGGGCAGAGGCTTCGCCCTCCAGTCGCATAAAGTAGGCCGTGAGCACTGGATTGATGACCAGTGCGACAAAAAGCGAGGCGGTCAACGTGATGATGAGCGTAAGCGGCAAGAAGCTCATGAATTCCCCAATGATGCCTGGCCAAAAGAGCATGGGAACAAAGGCGGCCACCGTAGTAGCGGTTGAAGATACCACGGGCATGCCAACCTCTGCTGTGGCTAGTCGAGCTGCTTCAAAGCGGCCATATCCCTGCTCGCGAAAGCGATAAATGTTCTCGACAATGACGATGGCATTGTCGACCAGCATGCCCAGCGCAATGATCAGCGAAAACAGAATCACAAAGTTAAGTGCGTAGCCTAGCGCTTGAAACACCAAAAACGAGAGTAGCATCGATAACGGGATGGCAACGCCCACCAGCGTAGCTGTGCGTACACCCAGGAAAAACAGCAGCACGGCAACGACAAAGATGAGCCCACTGATGATGTTGTTTTCCAGGTCGCGTACCAGGGTGCGCACGTTTTCGCTTTGGTCACCGGTAATTACCACCTCGGTTCCTGTGGGGAAGGGGAAACGGTCGAGTACGCGCTGGATGGCCTCGGTCGTTTTTAAAATATTGGCTCCGGAGCGTTTGCGGATGCTTAGGCTCACCACCTGCAGCGGTTCACCGTTTGTGCGATGCACTGCAACCAATTGACCGTTTGCTTCCCGCTGCAGCACACGCAGATAGGCGTAGCTATCCCGCTCTTTGTAGCCAAAGATTACTTCGGCCACATCTCGCACGTAGATGGGCTGGCTGCCTACGGCTTTGATGACCAGGTGGTTGATTTCCTCAGGTGTTTTGAATTCCCCGTCTACGCGCACGAGATAATTGAGCCGATCCACATCAATGGAGCCGCCAGGCAGGTTAACGTTTTCACGCCGGATAGCATCGACCACATCGTTAAAGGTTAAGTTATAGGCTTGCAGGGCGGCGCGGTCTACGTTCACTTGCACCTCGCGCTCCAGTCCCCCGACGACAGTGGCTTCCAGAACGTCGGGCAGTGCTTCGAGCGCATCCGATAGATCTTCCGCCACCTCTTTCAGTCGGGAGAGGGCATATGGAGCAGCCAGGTTAATGGTCATGATCGGTAGCTCCGAAAGGTCGATCTCGCTAACGATCGGTTCTTCGACATCGCTGGGCAGATTTGCTTTGGCTAGGTCGACCTTGTCGCGTACTTTTTGAAAGGCCTCGTCCAGCGTGATTTGGTCTGGCAAGAACTCAACCACAATGGTCGAAACGCCTTCGGTAGAGGTAGATCGGATTTCTTTGATGCCAGTAATGCCCTGCAGCTCTTCCTCAATCGGTTGAGTTACCAGTGCTTCAATATCTTCAGGACTGGCTCCAGGATAGAGGGTCGTGATGACAATATTGGGAATTTCGATGGAGGGGAATGACTCTTTAGGGATGGTGAGGTAGCTGATGAGTCCCCCGATTGACAGCAGCACGGTGAAGACCAGTACCGTGGTGCGTTGGCGTATGGCGAAATTGGTAATTTTCATGGCCATCCCTGATTGAGTTAAGGCGTTTGCGCTGCTGCGGCTGTGGTGTCGCTCAAGACGCTAGCAGCCTCACTGGCCGAGCGATAGGTTTGCAAGATTTCAAGCAGATCGCCGTCGGTTAGGTTATTTTGCCCGAGTACGACGATGCTTTCCCCTGCTTGCAGGCCCTGGTTGACGACGACCAGTCCATCGGCCGAAGGGCCGAGCGTTACGGTGCGGAAGCGGGCTGCTGGCCCTTCGGCCGTGCTGTCGACCACGAACACGCCTGTCCCCGTCTCGCTACGCACAATAGCCGGAAGGGGAACGACGACCACGCTGTCGAGTGTTTGCCGAGCCAGGCGCAGGCGAACAACCATTTCGGGCTTAATCTGCCCATCGGGATTTTCGAGTGCGATCTCGATAGGGAAAGTGCGGCTAGCCGGATCGATGGCATTCCCGACAAACGTGATGCGCGCGTTGCGGGAGGCCAACCCATAGGCTTGAAAACTTAACGTCACGGGCGTGCCCGGACGGACATCCCGCGCGTAACGTTCGGGAACCCCGGCCCGCACCTTAACCTGCTGTAGGTTTACCAGACGCACCACGGGTTGTCCTAAAGCAATCTGTTCCCCTTGGTTTACGAAATGGGCTTCTACCGTACCCGGAAATGGCGCGCGGATTACGGTGTGCGCTAGTTGCTTGCGCGCTTGCTCTAAGGCAGCTTCGGCAAGCCGCAGCTGGGCTTCGGCTTGGTTGCGCTGCGCACGGACGTTTTCAAACTCAAGCGGACTGATGATCGAGTCGCGAAAGAGGGGTTCCTGTCGCCTAAAGTTGTCAAGCGCCAGCTCGTAGGCAGCTCGGGCGCTGGCCAGCTGGGCTTCGGCTTGCTGCAAGGCAGCTTGTGCCAGCGTCTGGTCCAGCTGCGCCAGCACTGCACCGGCTGCAACACGCCGGCCCAGGGGTGCAAGGTATTCCACTGTGCCCGAAGCCTGGGCCGAGAGCGTGGCGTCCTGCTCAGCTGCTACTGTGCCGGTAAGATCGATCCAGTCCACAAACCGTGTTAGCTCTAGCTGAAGCACTTCGACACGCACGCGGCGTTTAGAGGCTACCTGCGCTGCTTCGGGGGTTGGCGCCGAAGCTTCAGGGGCCGTGCAGGCCGGCAGTAGGCTAGCTATGAGCACAGCCGCGCAGTAAGCCTTCAAAACAGGTGTATGCATGGCATTTTCTCGGTTAGAAGGTGAGGAAACTACCGGGGTTCATGCTGCAGCGTCAGCTTGAACTGATCCTCCTGGCCAGGGGGGAGAATGAGTCCAACGGCGGCCTCGAAGGCACTTTGGGCCGTGAGGTAATCGTAGATAGCCTGGAGATAGTTCAGTCGGCTCAGGTCGAGTTGCTGGGAAGCTTCCCGTTCTTCGAGCGGGCTAGCCACGCCTTCGCGCAACCGGATGCGGGCGTGCTCATAGTTGAGCTCGGCGCGTTCAACGTTGCGTTCCTGGCTGACCAGCCGGCGGCGTGCGGCCTCCAGGTCGCGTAGCGCCTGCAGCACCTCTAAGCGCACCTGTTCCAGCTGCTGAGCGTAGTCGAGTTCGGCTTGCTTAAGGGCAAGCTGGCGTTGCTGTACCCGAGCCGAGGTCTGAAATCCGGAAAAGATCGTCCACGTTAGGCGCAGGCCTACACCTATCGAGGGGTTCCAGTAATCCCGGGAGAAAAAGTTGTTCGTGCGTTGGGAAAACGTAAACGGATCATCCGGGTCTGAAAGGATCAGGCTGCGGTAGTCCGGTACGTTACCGATATAGTTCAGGTTGGCGAAGGCGCTTAGCCGAGGGTAACGGCTTGCTTGGGTCAGTTCCCGATCAATTTCGCGCAGCTTGATCTCGAGCCGAAACTGCTCCAGGTCGGGCCGACGCTCGAGAGCCATCGCCAAGGCGTCTTCTAAAGAGACCTGTTGGTAGCGGCTTACGTCGGGAGCTTCAAGTCGGCCACGCAACCTAATCGGCTGCTCGATGGGGATGCCTAGCAACAGCTTGAGTTGATCTTGGGCCTGGGCCGCTTGGTTTTGAACCTGAATGAGTTGGGTTTCTAGGTTAGCTAGCTCAACCTCAGCGCTCAGGCGCTGAAATTGGGGTGCAACGCCTTGGGCCACACGCTGGATCGTCTCCTGAAGCGTTGCTCGCGTGCGCTCGACGCTTTGCGCTACCACATGCACGTGTTCTTGAGCCAGCAACGCCCCATAGAAGGCTCTGCGCACTTGGTCAATCAGCACCTGCTCTTGTCGCGCGACGCCTTGCTCACCAATCGCTTTGAGTACTGCTGCACCTTTAATGGCTGCAAAAGCAGTTTTGCTAAAGAGCGTTTGTTCAATGCTGAGGCTACCAACGAACTGGTTGTCCACAGCGAATGGATTTTCACTGGCGCGTACCCGAATGCCAGCTTCTTCCAGCCCCTGTTGTTGACGATCTACGAACTCACTAAACGAGATCGGCTCCGTAGTCGGGTCGTCGTCGGTGCGGGCACGCTCGTTATAAGCCAGCCAGTCAATAAAGCCCAACGAGTTAAACAGATTGCCTGCACTTGAACCCGCAAACGGGTTGGCACTTTTGACATTGCGCGTGTAGCTTGCGCTCAAATTGACCTGCGGCAGCACCTGCCCCCAGGCTTCGCGTACCTGCGCCTTTGCGTTTTCCACGCCGAGGCGCACGCGCTCAAGCGCCCGGTTTTGCACCAAGGCTATCTGAATGGCTTCCTCTAAGGTTAAGGTTATGGGCTGCGGGCGCGCCTCAGGCGTTAAGATAGGCTGTGCAGCAAGCGGAAGCGGGAGAAATAGCAAAATCTCTAAAATCACGCGACGCATAACGCTTTTTTCTGATTTTTACGGCTTCAGTAGACCTTCGAGCAGCAACGTGCAGAGAAAGTGCGCAGCGGCTTCGGAATCGATCAGCGCCTGACGCTGCGCAGGAAGATGCTGGCATGCTTTCAGCATAAGATGCATATGAATGCCATGCAGGTTGCCTATGAGGGTATGGGCTACGGCTTCTGGTGGTAGTGGCTTTACTTCGTTCCGCTCAATAGCCCCCTGAATATGACGGCTCAGGTGCTGCACAACGCGGTTGTATTGATCCTGGAAAAAGGCAGCCCGCTCGGGCTCCGGGCTTAGCAACATACGCTGCGACTCGCGCATAACCAGCAGCAGGACTTCGTGGTGCTGCGCAAAAAAGGCAAAACTGGCACGTACAAACGCCTCAAAGCCTTCACGAAAAGACGCTGCTGGCGTAAAAGCTGCATCGATAAGCTCCTGGAATTGTGCAAATACCTCCTCAAAGACAGCAAAAAACAGCTCATCTTTGCCCCCGGGAAAGTAGTTGTACAAGGTGCCCTTACCGAACTCGGCCCGCTGGGCTATTTCTTCCAGCGTCGCGTTGGCATAGCCCTTTTCGGCAAAGACTGCGCGCGCAGCCTCCAGCATGGCCTGCCGGCGCATCAGCCGCTCGCGCTCTTTGCGGGATAAGTTTGCGGAATTCATGAATGTATGGTCAAAAAGTGACTTACTAGTCAACTTTTGACCTATACGTCAAATTTCCGTGTGGGATGCGCAGTTGGTATTAAGACGGTGTGAAAAGCAGAAAGCGTGTGCGTGGGAAGGTGTGTTTGTGTTGTTTCTCAGAGGTGGTATGCTGCGCTTGAGCGCACGCGGGGTTTGGGGCTTAAAGCGGGTTAGGCGTCTTGTGCCTGCCAGCCGAACGTCAACAAAGGCAGTACGCTTTCGGTAAAGCGGACAACTTGCTGCGTAAAGGTGGGTTTGAGTACGGCTTCGTTGGGGACGTCTTGGCTGACCAGGAAGGAATTCCAGCGCAGGTAGGGGGCCACTGGGGAATGGGCGGCATCTTCGAAGCCGCGCGGTAGGCGTTTGCATGCGGTGTCGGTTTCCAGTATCAGACCTTGGGCTTGAAGATGGTGCACCAGGGCTAAGAAGGTATCGGCTTCTTGGAGGAGGTGTTGGCGCCAGCGCCGCAGCAAGCGCGCGTCGGGTTTCCAAAAACCTGCGCTCAGAAACGATGCGTCGGGTTCGATGTGGATGTACACGACGCCTTGTTCGTTACGGCTGCCGCTGCGGGAGAGCACGGCCCCGATATGGGTTTTGTAGGGCTGCTTGTTTGGGGAAAAACGCGTGTCGCGATAGATCCGAAACAGTCCCTGTTCGGGGTCGCCGCGCAGCGGCAAGCCCCGTCGAGCAAGCTCGCGGCCTACTTCGGCAAGGAGACACTGCATTGGCCAGCGCAGCTCATCTTCATAGATGGGCTTACGAGGTCGAAACCAGGCGCGGTCGTTGTGCTGCTTTAGTTGGCGCAGGAAAGCAAGCGCTTGGGGTCGAAAGCCAGGGAAGGGGGGAAAATCGTGCAGATTGGTCATGGGGCTGACTGCAAGTAGCGCCAGGTCAGGTAGGCCATAAAGCCTGGAGCAATGCGCAGGGCTTCTTCATCGATCGTAAAGCGTGGCGTATGTAGGCCGCTGGTGATGCCTTTTGCGGGGTTACCTGTGCCGATGCGATAGAAGCAGCCTGGACGTTCCCGCAGAAAATAGGCAAAGTCTTCGCTGGCAAACCAAGGCTCAAGCTCTACGACACGGTCGGGTCCTACGTACTCACAGGCAGCTTGGCGCACCAAAGCTGTGGGATCTTCGTGGTTGTAGAGTGCTGGGTAGCCTACCACAATCTCTACGTCGGCCTCGGCACCATGGGCTTGGGCGGTATGCTGCACAACGCGTTGGATTAGCTTGTGGGCTCGGAAACGCCAGTCTTCGTCCATGGCGCGGAAGGTGCCCTCAAGGCGTACGGTAGCGGGCAACACATTGGTAGCCCCCTCGGCAAGCACGCGTCCGATGGAGAGTACCGAAGGGACGTCGGGTGGTGCATGGCGACTGATGATGGCCTGGAGCGCTATAATAATGTGCGCAGCCACAAGCACGCCATCGGCTTGTAGCCGGTGAGGTGCAGCGGCGTGCCCTCCTTCGGCCCGAACGGTGATGTAGAGCTCGTCGGCCGAGGCCATGTACATGCCGCTGCGCACGCCGATTGTGCCAGCGGGCAAATCCGGCTGCACGTGCTGGGCAAAGACAACTTCTGGGGCTGGAAGGTCGTTGGTGGCTTCCAGCACGCCTTCACGGATCATGGCTTGGGCGCCACCAGGCAGTTTTTCTTCGCTGGGTTGAAAAACCAGTCGCACCTGGCCGCGCAAGCGCGTGCGCAGTTGGGCAAGGATCATCGCTGTGCCCAGCAGCGAAGCCGTGTGCGCGTCGTGGCCACAGGCGTGCATTTTGCCTGGGTAGCGTGAGCGAAAGTCAAAGTCGTTTTCTTCGTGAATGGGCAGCGCGTCCATGTCGGCCCGAAGCAAGACCGTTGGACCTGGCGCTGCGCCACGCAGTGTGGCTACGACACCTGTGCGGGCTATGCCGGTTTGGATTTCTACCCCTAGTGGTTGCAGCGTTTCGACAACCAGTCGGGCTGTTTCGTACTCCTCAAAGGCAAGCTCCGGATGAGCGTGAATCACGCGCCGCAGGCGTACGACCTCTGGAAAAATTTCGTGGCTAAGCGCTTGAATTTCTTTCAACATATCCCTTTAGTTGAATCCCGTTCCAGTTACAGCAGGGCGCGTTTCCTGGTTGGCCACTTGCCAGGCGGTACCGAAAATGAGCCGGGTGATGCGTGCCATGCGTTCATAGTCGATCTTGTGCGGCTCGTCGCCGGTGCCGTGATAGTCTTCATGGGTACCGGTGAAGAAGAAAATAAACGGGATGCCGTGTTTGCCAAAGTTCCAGTGGTCTGAACGCGCGTAGAACCGGTTGGGGTCGTCCTTGCTGTTGAAGCGCTCGTCGAGCACAAGTCCGATACCGGTGCGTTCGTTGACGCGCACGTTGATCTCGTGCAGTTCTTGCGAAATCAAGTTTGAGCCAATGATGTAGACGTAGTTTGCTTCGCCTTGCCGCGTGGGATCATGACGGCCGATCATGTCGATGTTCAGGTTAGTAACGGTCTTTTCCAAAGGGAAGACCGGTTCTTGGTCGGCGTAGTAAGCAGAGCCTAGCAGGCCTTTTTCTTCGCCGGATACGTGCAGAAAGAGGATAGAGCGGCGGGGCGCGTAGCCGTCACTTGCGGCCTGCACGAAGGCCTCGGCGATTTCAAGCAAGGCAACCGTGCCGGTGCCATCGTCGTCGGCACCGTTGTAGATGTGGTCTCCCTCTGCTAAGGGGTCAATGCCCACGTGGTCGTAGTGGGCCGAAAGGACGACCACTTCGTCTTTAAGCAAGGGATCAGCGCCCTCAATGTAGGCCAGGACGTTTTCGGTTTGGGCTTGGAAGGTTTCTTCGGTGATGGTGCCTTCGAGCATGACCTGGGGAAGGCTAAGCACCACAGGACGACGTGAGGCGTCGATTTGCTGCTGCAGCTCGGCAATGGTGTAGCCGCTGGGGGCAAGCAAGGCATCGGCCAAGCTACTGCTGATAACCCAGATGGGCGGGATGGCCATGCGGGTGCTGCCAGGGGTAAGCGACAAGCGGCCTACGTGCGCGCTAAGTGCCTGTGCCAAACGCGCAGCGCGTTCTGCAATAGGCTGTCGGTTACGTGGGGAGCGGTCTCCCACAATGAGGATGCCGGCTACGCCGGCTTCTAGGGCTCGGCGCAGCTTGCGGTAGGGCTGCGTGGTCCATTCCGAAAGCTTCCCGTCTGGCGTTAGACGGCTTGTGGTGTCGTTGGCCAAAGGCTCATCGGCCAAGATTAACAGCCAGCGCCCCCGGAGCGCAATGCTATCGGCAGCCAGCGCAGCATAGTCGTCGTAGCCCAGTGCTGGTGCAGCAATACCGTAACCTCCAAAGACCAGGCTCCCCGCAGTGCCTTCTTGGCCACCTAACCATAGGTAGCCTTCAGTTGCAGGGTGCCCTGGGCCAAACCGCAGGTCGGCTAGCGTGTCAGCAGCTTGCCTAGCCACCAGACGAGCTTCAAGCAGGCGCTGTCCGTAGACGGTAAACGGCTGAAAGTAGGCTTCAGGAGCATAAGGATGGCTGGTCTTTTGCGTGCCCGCTGGCCGAAGCCCGAGCTTTCGGTATTGGCTTGCTAGGTAATAAGCAGCCAGCTTTTGGCCTCGCGTGGTGGTCTCGCGACCCTCAAAATAGTCTGAAGCCACGATAAATAGGTGCGCAGCCAGGTCTTCCGGTGTGATGGTGGCTTGGTAGCGCGCAACCAAAGCCGGATTTTCGAATACGGTTGGCGTACTGGCCGGCGTTGCCTGCTGGGCATGCGTGGTGCTAACTCCCCAAAAGCCTACGATCAGCAACCCAAGTAACCTCAAAGCACGTAGAGCCGTCATGATGCGTTTTTCTTCGGAGCGTGAGAAAATAACCGTTCTAAAATAGGCAAAGTGAGCGCATTTTTGCATAGGATTAGCTTAGGCGTTGGCGTTTGTTCAGGTAGGCCATGAGGGCTGCGTCGTAAGGTTGGGCGGTGTCGAGCTCGACAAAGTCGATGCGGTGCTCTAGGCAGCGGCGGCGGAAGTGCTCGGTAAACTGCTGTAGGGCTTGGATGTAGGCCTGCCGAAACTGGGCCGGGTGCAGAGTGAGCGTTTCGCCTGTTTCCATGTCGACAAGCCGGAGTGGTCGGTCGGGGAGCTCCAAGCGTCGCTCAGTGGCGGCTTCAAGCACGTGAAACACCAGCACTTCGTGGCCGCGGTGACGCAAGTGACGCAGCGCTCGTAACAGCTCTTCGTGGGCAGCTGCATTGTCAAACAAATCTGTGATGAGCACTACCAGGCCGCGGCGCGGCAGCCGCTCGGCGACTTCGTGCAGCACTGGAGCCACAGCAGTGCGGGTCGTCGTGGCATTACCCTCGGCGCGAACCAGCCGTTCCAGATGGGCCAGCAAAGTATGCAAATAGCCCGGCTTGCTCCGAGGGGGAAGTAGCGTGTGCACGCGCTCGTCGAAAGCAATCAGCCCTGTGGCGTCGCGCTGGCGCAACATCAAAAAATGTAGCGCAGCCGCCAAATAGGCGCCATATTCCAGCTTCGTTAGCGGACTGCGATAGCGGTAGCGCATCGAGGGCGACGTGTCGAGCACGACGTAGTGCCGCAAGTTGGTTTCCTCTTCGTACTGCTTGACGTAAAAACGATCTGTCTTGCCGTAGACTTTCCAGTCGATGCGGCGCAGCTCATCTCCAGGGTTATAGGGTCGATGTTCTGCAAATTCGACAGAAAAGCCGTGATAGGGGCTGCGGTGCAGTCCGGTAATGAACCCTTCGACGATCAAGCGTGCCCGCAGCTCCATGTTTTTAAGGCGCGAAAGCACGCTCGGGTCTAGGTACTGCAAGGTGGGAGGGCGGGTCACCGTATCCGATTGATTGTGTGCGGAAAGCTGACCCCTTTTAGCATAGCAAAAGCTAAGGGTTCCATATGGCTCTTTTGGAGGCCAGGACGCTTTCCTACCTTGGCCTATCAGCTTTAGCCTACGAAAAACTGCTTTCCTTGAGGGGTAGGCGGGATCCTTTTACCCCTTGCAGGCGTGTGGGCCGGCAGCTGCTAACCTTAAGCCACACGCATGGAAGCCCAGGATCGCATCAAAGCGCAGCTCATGGATGCGGCCGATCTGGACCGAACGCTCGAGCGTATGGCCCGGCAAATTATCGAGCGGGCTGCGCTCGACGCTACCAGCGAAGGCCGCCTGGCACTGGTCGGAATGCAGACACGCGGCGTCTACCTCGCCCGCCGCTTGCAGACCAAAATTCAGGCTGCAGCTGGCTTAGAAGTGCCTGTGGGCATTCTGGACGTAACAATGTACCGCGACGACGTTCGGCTCCGCGCCCGGCAGCCTGTGGTGCGTCCTACGCACATTCCGTTCGACGTCACCGACCGCTACTTGGTCCTGATCGACGACGTGATCTATACGGGTCGCACAGCCCGAGCTGCACTCGATGCGCTGATGGACCTAGGTAGGCCTGCTGCCGTCTATCTGCTCGTCATGATCGACCGCGGGTTGCGCGAACTGCCGATCTGCCCCGACATCGTAGGTCGCCAGGTACCTACATTGCCCGGTGAAGAGGTGCGCGTGCGCTTGCGCGAAGTGGACGACCGCGAAGGTGTTTGGCTGGTCGAAACTGCGCCTACTCTGGTATAAACAACATCCCTTTGAGCATGCAACGTCGCATGTTTGGCTTAAGCGCGGTCGCGCTGCTCGTGCTTCTCAGTGCTGGATGCAGCAGCAAAAAGACCGCCCAGAACCCTGTCGAGATCCAAAACCTGCGCTACCAACAATGGTCCGACGGCACGCGGGTCGTAACTGGCGTGGTCCGCAACCGGACCAACCAAGCCATTGCTGACCTACAGCTTGAAGTTGGTCTCTACGATCAGCATAACCGCCTGGTAGGCACCATGCACGTCTTGGTGCAGGATATTCCGCCACGCGGGCGCAAGCGTTTTCGCCAGGTGGTCGATGCCAAAGAAAACGTGCAAGGCGTTCGTGTGCGCAGCGTACTCCTGCTTTAAGCCATGATCGTGGTGGTCATGGGCGTCTCGGGCGCGGGCAAAACGACCATCGGACGCGCCTTGGCCCAAGCACTTGGCTGGCCTTTCTACGATGGCGACGACTTCCACCCGCCGCAGAACATCGAAAAAATGCGGCAAGGCATTCCGCTCACCGATGCCGACCGTTTGCCTTGGCTGGAAGCCTTGCACGCACTTATGCACCAATTGCTGCTTAGCGGCCAATCGGCGGTGGTAGCCTGCTCGGCCCTGAAGCGTAGCTATCGCGACCTGCTACGCCGCGCTGGTCCCGAAGTACGCTTCGTCTACTTAGCAGCCGATCCCGAGCTCATCCGTCGGCGCCTCGAGGCGCGGCGCGGCCATTTTTTTGATCCTCAGCTGCTGCAAAGCCAGTTCGAGGCGCTTGAAGCGCCTGATGCTGAGGAAGCCTTAACGGTTGCGGCAGACCGCTCCGTCGATGCCCTTGTGTCAGAAATTCTGGCAGCGTTGCGCCAGCCCTAAAAGCTAGCATGCAGCGCTAAGCAGTCGCTTTGGACGCTTGCCGCAGGGAGCCTTTGGGGGCTTGCACTTCACAGGTAGGCTCCTGATCTTGAGCCACGCTCTAGTCGTTTTCTGCTGCCAAACTGATGAGCACTGTAGCACTGACGGGGTTGGCTTTGCTGGCCATAGCCGTTTTGCTTCTCCTGGTCCTTTGGATGCGGGTGCACGCTTTTGTGGCCTTAATGCTTACAAGCTTGCTGACCGCATTGCTTGGCGGTATCCCTGCTGACCGCATTGCCGATGTGCTGCGCGAAGGCATGGGCAGCACGCTAGGCTACATTGCGGTAGTGATCGGGCTGGGTGCCATGATTGGGGAAATGCTTCAGCAAAGCGGCGGAACGGCACGCATTGCCCAGTCGCTGCTCAAGCGCTTTGGCGAGCACCGGGCACCTTGGGCATTGGCGCTGACAGGCTTTCTGGTAGCGATCCCGGTTTTTTTTGACGTAGCGCTGATCTTGCTCCTGCCGCTCGTCTACAGCCTGGCGCACCGCACCGGCCGATCGCTGCTTTACTATGCCCTTCCGTTAGCGGCTGGGATTGCCGTGGCGCATAGCTTCATCCCGCCTACGCCAGGTCCAGTGGCCGTTGCGGGATTGCTGGGAGCCGACCTGGGATGGGTCATCCTCTTTGGGGTAATAACCGGCCTGCCCGCTACCATCGTCGGTGGCATCTGGTTTGGACGCTGGATGGCTGGCCGCCTCCACGTACCCGTGCCCCTGCACTTGTTTGCAGAACCAGCTGCCCCAGAGCAACCGATGCCTTCGTTCGGGCAAGCCGTAGGCGTCATCCTTCTTCCACTAGGGCTCATTCTGGTAGGCACAGCTGCTAGCGCTTTCTTGCCCCAAGAGCATATGCTCCGGCCTTGGTTGCGCCTGCTTGGCCATCCCTTTACTGCCTTGGTGCTCGGTACGCTTTGGACTTTTTATGTGCTGGGCTTGCGGCTGGGCTATCCGATGCGCACCGTGCAGCAATGCGCCACGAAAGCCCTGGAACCTACCGGACTGATCCTGCTGGTGACCGGTGCTGGCGGCGTCCTTAGCCGCGTGCTTGTGGAAACCGGCGTAGGCCAAGCCATGGCCGAAGCGCTGGCAGCGACACGCCTGCCGGTCATTGTGCTGGCCTTTGGCATTGCCCTGGCCGTTCGCATCGCCCAGGGATCGGCCACCGTGTCGATGGTGACCGCTGCCGGACTCATTGCACCCCTCCTCCAGGCCGGTACTTATGCGCAGCCCATGCTGGCCCTAGTCACGCTTGCCATTGCCGCCGGCGCAACCGCCTGCTCGCACGTGAATGATTCAGGCTTTTGGCTCATCAGCCGCTATTTGGACCTTTCGGAGGCCGACACGCTGCGCGTGTGGACGGTGCTGGAAACCATCTTAGGCTTGAGCGGCCTCGCTGCTGCTTTGCTCCTCAGCCTATGGGTGTGAGCCTTTTTCGTTTTTGCTTGAGCGGTTACCTATTGTAATGCCCAAGGCCCAATGCCAAAAGGCAGGGGAGGGTTCATCCTGCCTTTAAAAACGCCATTTCTGAGCAAAAGGGGGCATTTTCCATTTGTCGACATTGTCTGGCACGACGTGTGCACCGCTAGAAACCCAGCCTTTGGGGAAAAAGCCCTAGCCAAGCCGAATAAGTAAGTGCTTAAAGATTGCTCTGGCAGGGCCGATACTTCCCCGGAAGCTCGCCCTATGAAAAAACCAAACCGTTCATCATCAAACTAACGGAGGCACGTTATGGGTCAGCAACAACTTCTGCTCCTAGTGCTCGGTATGGTGATCGTTGGGATCGCCGTGGTGGCCGGCATCCAAGCCTTCTCGGAGGGGAAGGCTAAGGCCGATCGAGACGCTGCTGTCAGCGATGCGATGCGGCTCATTTCTGACATTCAGGCATGGAAGCTGAAGCCTAGTGCGTTTGGCGGTGGCGCAAATGCGCAAGGGTTTAACGGGGTTAGCTTTAGCGCCATCGGCATCAGCGATACTACTGCCGGTGGTAAGTACAAAACAGTTAATGGTTGCTATGAACTTACAGCTGGGACGAATGCTACGTTGAAAATTTATGCGGATACTACTGGTAACTGTAGTAATCAAATCGCTACTGTAACCATTAGTGGTACTACAGTACGCGACATTCAATGGCAATACTAAACGAAAATCTCCCGGCGGCGTCCTTTGGTGGGGCGCCGCCGGCTTTTCTGCTGCTTGCTTTTAGCCGCTATCAAAAGCCCTTGAGGGTGGCATGCCTGTCCGTGAGTTTCGCTTTAGCGGCGTGAGCGTCAGTGGGGTGCCGGTGCAAGGCACGGTGCTGGCGCCTTCGGTGCGGGCAGCCCGAAAGAAGCTGGCCGAGCTTGCCGAAAAGCACGGCTTCCGTCCTCAGCTGTTGCAGCCGCGCCGGACGTTTCTCTACAAAGTACGCCATCCCAGCGGCCGCATTATTACAGGCGAGCAGAAGGCCTACACGGCCGAGGAGCTCACCCAGGCCTTGCGCAAAATGGGCCTCGAGGTGATACGCGTCGAGCGCAAGGTGCTGGATTTCCAAATGAAGCCGCCGCGCACCGACATCATCATGTTTGTGCGCCTGGCGGCAAATTTGCTTCGGGAGAAGCTGCCCTTCGACGAGGTCCTGAACCTGCTGGTCAACGATGTTTCTTCGAATTCGCTGCGCCAGGTGATTCGGGACCTCAATGCCGACCTGAAAGCAGGACTGGAGGCGCAGCAGGCCTTTATGAAGCACCAGCACGTGCTGGGTAAGTTCACGGCCTATATGCTAGGCCTAGCCTCCAAAAGCGGCAACATGGCCGAAATCTTTGAGTCGACAGCCCGCTTTCTGGAGCGCCAAAACGAATTTCGCAAAAGCGTCCGCAGTGCCATGATCACGCCAGCGATTACAGTCATTGCGCTGGTGGCGACGTTCATTTGGTACGTGTGGTACATCTTCCCAATGACAGCCGGCCTTTTGGCCGACCTGGGCATGGAGCTGCCCCCTATGACCGCCGCAACGCTGGCTTTCTCGCAATGGCTCGACCGCAACATCCTCTGGCTGCTGTTGCTCTCGTGCGCGGCCATGGGCGGCTTTGTGGCCTTTGCACGCTCCGAAAAAGGCCAGCTGGTGGTGCATCGCTGGCTGATTAAGCTGCCGATTATCGGCAGCCTGTTGCACAAGCTGAACATCGAAATCTTTTGTCGGGTGTTTGCCATCCTGTATTCCAACAGTGGCGAAAACATCAGTGTGATTAAAATTGCTGCCGAGGCGTGCGGTAATCGCTACATGGAGCACCGGATCAAAACGATCACGGTGCCGCTGATGGTAGCGCAGGGTATGGACCTAGTGCGGGCCATGGAAGCTAGTGGCGTCTTTACGCAGATGGCCTTAGCGCGCTTCCGCAGCGGCTCGGAAACGGGGAATGTGCGCGGGGCAGCCGAGCAGATGGCAAACTACTACGAAAGCGAAACTTCGCTCAAGCTAAAGGCGGTTGTCGAAGGCATTCAGACGATCATTGCTATCCTGATCACGATCGCTATTGCGTTACTGACGGTGATTTCGTCGGAGGTGGCCTTGATTCAGCCTTCGTCGACCGACTTGATGCGCATGGGCCAATAAGTCCCCACCACGTGTTCCTTGAACCTCCCGAGGGTTTCCCTGATAAGCCCCGTGTTGCGTGGGCGCTTCTTCAACAGCCATCGGGTGGTGCCTTCCCCATGGGCAGGCCTTGGCCTGCTCCTCATAGCCCGGTAAAAGATCAAGCGTATGAGCTGGAGTGATCTCTTCGGGCGTCGTCGCTTGCTTCGGGAATGGAACGAAGAGCTGCGGCGGCTGAAATTGGAAGCCGAGAAATCCGCTAAGGCTGCCAATAGTGATTCAGATTTGAAGGGGCAAGAAGCGTTTGCGCAGCACGTGCCGAGCGGCTGGCCGTTGGCTGCAGGTGATGGGGCAGAAGCTGATCTGCCAGCTTTGGCGAGCGAAGCTGCCGACGAGGCACTGCCGGTCCAAGCTTCAGCGGAGGAGGCTGAGGCTTCGCTGCTGGAGACGGCAGAGGCTAAGCTGACTTCGGCAACGCAACAGGCAGAAGGCATGCCGCAGGCCAGCGCCTTGGACGCAGCTGGCGACGCAAAGTCCTTCACGAACGGTCAAGGTAGCTCCTCATCGGGTGGAGAAGGCCTATCGCCTGCGCGTGGAGGCAGTGAGCCTCCAAGCGCACCGCGCAACAACTTGCCTGAAGGGTCTTTTGCACCGGAGTTAGCTGAGATGTTTGAAGACGATGTTGTACTAAGCCTTCTCTACCATGGTGCGCTGCGGCTCGACCAGATTGCACAGGCGATTGCCGAGCGGCGGCAGCAGCCCGATCAGCCGCTTTGGCGCGTACTGCTGAACCAAAATGGGGTAGACCGCGAGGCTATTTTTGCCGAAGCTGCTCGCGTGGCCGGGATTGAGCCTGCACCGATCGATGAGACGCGTCCTTCGGTTGAATTTATCCGAGCCATTCTGCTGCTTTTCCCCGCCTCTGTACAGCAGCAGCTCTTTGCACATGGGTTGTTGCCTTGCGGTTTTACAGCAAACCCTGCCTCAGGCCAGCGGACGCTGCTACTAGCCACCTTTGACCCTACGCGGTCCGAGCTGGCCGCGGTGTTGCACTTGCTGGGCATGCCGGCCGCATTGCGTTACGCGCCGGAGCGCATTATTCAAAAACGCCTAGGAGAGCTAAGACTGCGACCGCCTGAATCCGCTGGGCTATCGAAGCCAGCGGGAACAGAAAAGCGTAGCGAAACGCCTTTGCCTGCGGAGCCTAAGGCCCCCGAGCCGCCCCCCTCGTTGCGGCAACTGGCTTGGGAGATAGACGAGACCGAACCTGAAACTCCGGAACCCGTAGCCGACGAGCCCGAAGACCTAGACTGGCTGCCGCCTTTAGCGCAGGATGCCGATGCGCCTGCTAGCTCGGCTGCGGCGGAACCCGAAACGCCTAGCTCAGCCGAAGGCCGTGGGCCTGATAAGGCACTTCCGGAAGACTGGGAGCAAAAGCCTCTGCGTGCACCAAGCGAGGCGCATCCAGAGCCGCATGCCGAAGCTCCGGCGCTGGATCCGGAGACCATTGTGGCGCTAGAGGCTATCGAGACTACGCCAGGCGCATTCGAAGGCGATGAAGAAGCCGACGAGACCGACAGCATCGACGAAGCTGTACCGCCGCCGGTGCAGATCGTGCTCGACGACCTGCCGGAGCTGAAAGAAGCGATTGTTCGCGACCGCGTCGTAAGCCGATTGGTCGAAAAGGGTGCGGTACCGCTGCACGTGGTCTACCAAGCTTACCAGCGTCAGCAGGAAGAACAGCTCAAAGAGCCCCTTTGGCGCGTGCTAGCGCAGCACGAACAGGCGCCCCAGGAAGCGATCTATGAAGAAGCAGCCCGGCTGTATGCCTTTCCGATTGCGCGGCTGGAGCCCGGCAAGCCCAGCCCCGAGTTTGTCCGCTCTGTCATGGATACCTTTGAGGAGGAAGTGCGCGAGCGGCTTATTGACCTACGTGTGATTCCTTTTGAGGTCGATCTGGATGCGCAGACCGGGGCAGTCAAGCTCGTGCTGGTGACCCACGACCCAATGCGGCCTGAGGTACACCGGTTGGTGCAGCGGCTTAAGCTGGAGCGTTTTGAGTTGCAGTATGCGCCACGTGGCCTGATCACCGCTGCCCTGCTTGAGGCCTATCCGCGACGCAATGAATACCTGGAGCGCGTGCGCGAAGAAGCTGCCTTTGACCTAGGCACCAGCTACGACACCGAAACCGAGCTGATCGACGAAGAGGCCCTCGAGGCCGAGATCAACCGCTCCAAGCTGATCAACCTCTTCGAGGCCACGCTGGTGGAAGCTGTCCGCCAAGGCGCCTCCGACATCCACATCTTCCCCAATAATCAGAAAAAAGTTGAGATTCACTTTCGCATCGACGGCCGGCTGTCGCGTTGGCATGTCGAAGACAAAGTGCATCCTGAGGCGCTGATTGCGGTCATTAAAGACCAGTCGGTGAACGTCGACCGTTTTGAGCGCGATGCAGCCCAGGATGGCTTTATCCAACGCTGGATCGATGACCACCTGATTCGCTTCCGCGTCTCGGTACTGCCCATCGCCAATGCGCTTGAAGATCTGCGCTCCGAGTCGATTGTCATTCGCGTGCTTGACGACCGCAAGGTCATCAAAGACCTGCGCCTGCTTGGGCTAAACAAAAAAGCCTTAGAGCGTTTTGAGCGGGCTATTCGCCAGCCGCATGGTATGGTGATCGTCACGGGGCCCACCGGTAGCGGCAAGAGCACCACGCTCTACGCCGCCCTCCACCAGGTCGTCAGTCCTGAGGTGAACGTGCTGACGATCGAAGATCCGGTGGAGTACATCATTCCTGGGGTGCGGCAGATCAAGCTCAACCACAAGCTGGGGCTTGAGGATGCCCTGCGGGCAATATTGCGGCACGACCCAGACATTGTGATGGTGGGTGAGATGCGCGACCGGCAGACGGCGGAGCTGGCCATCAAGCTGGCCAACACAGGGCATTTGACGTTTTCGACGTTGCACACCAACGATGCGCCCAGTGCGGTGAGCCGGCTTTACAAGATGGGGATTGAGCCGTTTTTGATTGCCTATGCGATCAATCTGGTGGTAGCCCAGCGCCTGATCCGAAAAGTGTGCCCAGCCTGCAAGGTGGAAGACAAAGACCCCGATTACGTAATGCTCCGAAAGCTGGGCTTTACCGACGAAGAGATTGCGCGCACTACGTTCTACAAGGCAGGCCGTAACCGTCATTGTAAGGTATGCAAAGGCGTAGGCTACAAAGGTCGGCGGGCGATTGTAGAGGCCATGTATTTCTCGCGGACGATTCGCCACATGATTGTCGAGGCTCAAGGAGCGATCGACGAAGACGCGCTGCGCGAGCAGGCCATCAAGGAAGGCATGCAGACGTTACGCGATGCTGCCCGTGAAGTGGTGCTCTTAGGCGAGACCACTGTGGAGGAAATGGTACGCGTTACAACCACGGAAGAATAAGGCGTACGAAGAGCTTGCTGTTTAGAGCAATAAATCTGCAGGCTGCTAGACCAAAGCGGGGTAAGTTATGGCGCAGTCGTTTTTTGCCTTGCTGGCGCTGGTGGTGGCCGTAAACATGGCCCTATCGGTAAATAGCTGGTACGCTTCGTTGCAGCGAGCTACCATTTTTCGCGAAGTGCAAGAGATGGCCCAGTCGGTTGCTGTGGAGACGATCGAGATTGTCCGGGTGCGCGCTTTTGACCAAGCCGTCGTTGATGGACTAGTAACCGGTACCAGTGCGGACATTTTGCTGTTTACCGATCCGGCGGCGTTTGGCACGCAAGGCAATGCCCTCTGCCAACCGTTTGGAGGGACAGCTACGTGTGATGATTTGGATGACTTTCATGGGCAAGTTGCCCGGAGGCCTTTTGTGATGGGACGGGATACGGTCTGGTTTCAGGTGCGCCTAAGTGTGCGTTATGTCAACTACGACCCCACCACACAGGCGATTACGGCAGCTACGGGAAAGACGGCTTATAAGGAGGTGCGTGTCGAGGTGCAAGACGACTGGGGTGGTGCGATGACGCCGTTTATTCACGTTCCCATCTATCTGGAGCGTGTTTTTGCCTATGGATTTTAGCGCTAAAGGCCTATGTGGTTCATTTTCGACAATCTGAACGCGCTCATTGTGGGCGGCATGCTGTTTTTGATGATGCTCACGGTGCAGCAGCGCCTAGCCGAGATCAACCTGGAGCAGACGGTGAACTACATGGTCAAACGCCAGGCTGGCGATTTGGCCACATGGCTTGAAGATGATCTGCTGCGGCTGGGGCGGGGTGTGGATTGGTCCAGCGAAACCCCATTTGAGAATCCCGTTGACTCGGCGGGGGTGACTGTCCGGTTTGTGTTTTTCCACGATTCGACCGATGCCGCCGGAAACGCCCTGCGCGTTTACGTGCGCTATCGCTTGCAGGCTGCAGGACATCGGGTGATCCGGAACGACAGCGTTTCTGTTTACCGGCTGCAGCGCGAAGAATGCATCGGCAGCAGTTGTCCTACAGGACCGTGGCAAGCCAGTGGTGAAAGCCCAGGGCTGTTGAGCTATTTCAAGATCGACTTGCTCGATCGCGATGCGCGGCCGATTGCAGATCCGAAAAATAACGCTGCGTTGGTGCAAAATACGCGGGTGCGGTTTACTATGGCAGCGCCTTTTGAAGTGGCGCGCGCCCAGGTGCTCCGTCAGGTCTATTACGGTTCGACATTGCTCATTGATCGGTATGCAGGCAGAAGTGGCGGTTCATAGATGAACCCTGCAGTTACATAACGTAACCATCTGTGGGATAAAAAGTTGTGCAAAATGCTGTTTTGGTGGTAGGCACGGTTTTCGAAGCTATGCTAAACAAATCAGCCAATCGCTGTAAGGAGGTCCTATGGGCAAGGCGATTTTGCTTCTCGTAGCGGCCGCTGCTATAGGCACCAGCGTTTTACTCCTGCAAGGGAGTTCTAATCGCTTGCAAGCCGATGAGCGGCAGGTGGCCCGTCAGGAAGAGGCCTTAGCGCGGGAGATTGCGCGCTCGGCTTACAACCTGATTATTTCTCGTGCGCGTCAGCTTGAGGCAGCCAATCCGACCTGGACGCTGACGCAGCTGGTCAATGCTGTCAATGGCTCCAGCGGGAAGCTTGCGGGACATCTCAAGGGAGGCTCCTATGAAGCCTGGGTTTATCCAATCGGTGCGTCCTCCTACGGAGCGGTTGCCATTGGGCGTTACGGAGAGGCTTCCCATCAAATGGGGACCCATCGGGTGCTGCAGCGTATCTTGGAAGTGCCCCCGAATCAGCCCAGCCGGGTCAAGGTAACGTTTTTGGAATCAGTCGCCGGCTATTGTTCGGCCATTTACTTGCAGCGCTACGTACCGCGCAACAACAACGGCATGGGCAATAATCCAGGTAGGTGTGATCCCAGCAATCCGGCGCACGGCAGTTCGTGCGAAACCCAAGAAGATATCGAGCTGCGGGGTAACGACCGGTACGTAGCCCTTGAGCCTGAACTGATCTTTCCCCCGGGGCATAATCGGGACAATGCCAGTGCAACCAGTACGGTGGTCTTAAATCCAGGTGAGCGGGCCAACTTCATTTTGGCGGTCGACAAAGACTGTAGTCTACGGGGACGCACGGATGTGCTGGCAAGGGTAGGCAAGAAATACTTTGACTATTTGCGGGATGCGCTGATTAAAAGCACAGATGATTTTGCGCAAATGCAGGAGGGGCCTTATGTCATGATTCAAGCCCACCCCACAAAGCCCAACACCTGGCGCTTGGCTTTTGAAGACCTCAACTTTGATACTGAGTTTATGGGGATGGATAAGCTCGCCGATGTCAAGCGCTATAGCTATGGAGATATGAAATGGCAGATTCGTAGCGGTGCAAGCTGGGGTGAGCGTAATGGAAAATACAGCTATGGCGGTTCGGGCTGGTCTCGAGTGGATCAGTGGGGCTATTATGAGACGCGCGACTATTACATGGTTGAGGGGAAGATTGTACCCGATTTTGACGACCAGGTGATTGAGGTAGAGCTCATCCCAGAGCCGGCGGTCTAGCCGAATATCATTGCAGTCCTCCAGGCGGCGTTGCGGCGGAAGCAGATTTTCCGAAGCAACGCCGCTTTTTTTGGACCTGACTTAAGCCTGTCCTAAGGTGCACGATACTAAGAAAGCCAAACCTGCGATGCGACATGTCGAGCGTCAATCCTGCTCTGGCTGAAGTGTTGGCGCAGCATGCCAGTGCTGCGCAGCAGCGGCCGCGCCTGCGGCCTGTGCCCCCGTTGCCCAAGATTTGCAAGACCGTACTGGATTCGGTACCGCCCTCTTTGGTCGGTGAAGACCGTGCGCGCTATCTGGCCGAACAGGTCAATGCCCTGTTAGATAAAGACCGCACGGCGTTGCGAGAGCACATGCAGCTGCTGGTTAAGCGCATGCTGGACCTTAATGCCAGCGACCTAGATATGGGGGGCCCGGCCTCGAACGGCTATGTGTGGTACCGTGTGCATGGCGATAAGCGGCCCTACGAAGAAATGGGCACCTATACATGCGATGAGGCCAGCTTGCTTATCCTGAACCTGCTTACCGAGCGGCAGCTGCAGCTCTTTTTTGAAGAATGCTCGCTAGACTTTTCCTACGAGCTGCCCATTGAAGGGCGCAACGGCATGCCCAGGCGCTTTCGTGCCACGGTCTACTTTGATATGGACCATGTGGCGCTGAACATGCGCGCCATCAGTGACGAAATTCGCTCCCTCAAGAGCCTGGGCTTTCATCCCCTTATTGAGCGGGGATTAATGTTTCGTCACGTGCGGGATGGGTTGACGCTGGTTACCGGGGTCACGGGGTCGGGTAAAAGCACTACGTTGGATGCGATCATCGATGCCAACAACAACGATGTGCACGCGCACGTGGTGATCATCGCACGGCCCATCGAGTATGTGCATCGGTCAAGCAAATGCTTGATCCGTCACCGCGAGGTGGGGCGCGACGTGCGCACCTTTAAGGATGGCATTGTGCAGGCCCTTCGCCAGGACCCCGACATTATCGTGATTGGGGAGATGCGTGATCCCGAAACGATTTCGGCGGCGCTAGAAATCACGGACTCAGGTCACAAGGTTTTCTCTACGCTGCACACCAGTTCGGCCGTAGAGACCATCGATCGCATTGTGGCTGAATACCCGCCTGAAGAACAGGATCGCGTGCGCAACCGGTTGGCTGATGTACTCCGCTGCGTGATTTCCCAAAAGCTTGTGCCCAAGGTGGGGGGTGGGCGCATCTTGGCTAAAGAGGTGTTGTGGATGACCCCCTCAGCCCGTGCGGCTATTAAAAACAAAAACACGAGCGAAATCTACCAGATGATGTGGGAGGGAGGGGCCCTAGGGATGACCACCCTGGAACAGGATTTGTACCGCCTGGTCACCCAGCAGCTAATTACGCCCGAAGTTGCCTTTGATTTTGCGAATAATAAGCGACGCTTGCAACAGCTGCTTGGGTAGTTGCTCGTGCTGCGTTCCTGAATGATACGAAAAAAGGTAGTTCTGTAACGCTATGAAGTCTGCCAAGGCGATCCACACCAAAGCCCCATACGTTTTGGGCCTGAGCGTAGCTGGTCGCACCCTCTACGGTGTTTTGTTGCAGCATACGGGCGAAGGGGTACGCATTGTGCGTCAGTTTACCCGGCAACGCATAGCCCGTTTTGCTACAGTGCAGCAAGGGGTGCCCGAAGTCAAGGGCCAGGAGTCGGCCAGCGACTTTTCGATTCAATTTGGTGGCGGGCAGACAACCAGCCTATTTCTGAAGTCGGAATTCGATGTCAGTGGGGACGGAGCAAGTACTCAGACGCCCGCGGCTGCGCTGTTTGTAACCGAAGTCAGCGACGTGCTGAGCGAGTGCCGCGAGGCAGGCTATGGTGATCCAGAGGTTGCCTTTTGTTTGCCTTCTGCAGAGTTGGCCTACGTCGAGCTACGCCTCCCACGGCGTGCCCGCTTCAAAGATCAAGACACCGGAGAGCTCGACCGTAAAGCCTTGTTGGAGCTGCTTGAGCAGCAAAATCTCGTTTTTGACCCCAACCAGGTTGCTTTTTTAGCGCTGACGCCTTCGGACAACGAAACGCATCGTTTTTTAGCCGTTTTACCCCGTCCTACCGAACCGATAACGGCCACGCTTAAGGCGCTTAAAGCCGAATCGAACCGAAAGCTACCGCGCACGCGGCTTTTTGAGACCGAGGTGTCGCTTTACTTAGGGCTAGCTCGTCGGGCACTGAGAAGCTTCTCGGCTGCAGAACGACCCCAGCGTTCGCTGGTACTGCGGGTGGGGCACGAAGACACGCTCATGCTATTTTTGCAGGATGAGACGCTTCACCATGTGGAGAGTCTGCGTTCGCTGAGCGTGCACGACACCCCCGAAACCATCTGCAGCCGTGTTTTGCTGCTGCAGGACGAGTACGGCATTGGCGAAGTTGAAGCCATTTTTTTGCTGAGTGAACAGAGCGAGTCGGATTTGCAGCGTGGTTTTGAGGTGTTTTTCCCTAAAGCCCGCGTTGTTTCGCTGCGCCGCTATGTGCCCGTTGAGGCAGAGGTGCATGGTGCAGGATTCCTGGCTGCCTTACTGGCGGCACTGCGGTTGCAGGCCGACCGGTCGTTTCTGGAGACTTTCGAAACGGTCAATCTTTTCCCACCTAGCTTGCGACGGCGTTGGACGTTGCCTTTTGGCTGGCACGTCTGGGCCCTTTATGGACTACTGTTTGTAACCACGTTGTTTTTCGTTTGGCGCTATCTAGAGCTAAACGCAGCCCTAAAAGCCCGTCAGGATGTGCTGCGGCGCTTGCCGCCTGCAATTGCCGAGACCGATGCCAAGGCGCTTGAGCGCCGTATCGACAGCCTCAATGCCCGCACGCTGCAGGCTTTGCAAGCGCTGGAAGTGCTCGACTCGCTGCTGGTGGGAAGTGATCGTTGGAGCCGCTCGCTGGCACAGCTTTCGCGCGAAGTGGCTGCCGTAGGGGGTATCTGGGTCGATAGCTGGAAACCCCAATCCACAGGTGTTCAGCTGGTAGGCAGCGCTTTAGCTCGCGAGCGTGTTGTTGAACTAGCCCAGCGTCTGGAGGGCACCATCCGAGAGCTGACGTTTGCTGAGATACGGGAATGGCCTGTGTATGCTTTTGTCATTGAAATTCCGTTGCCTAACGAACTGCCTGAGCCAGCCCGCTACTTGCGGGAGCGCGTTGCTACTGCAGCTGCCCAGTCAACGACAAATCCGTGACAGATCATGTGGAAAAAGTACAACAACGCCCTTTTGCTCGTTGTGGCTTGGCTCCTGATTGCCGGTATAGGAAGTTATCTAACCTTTGTCAAGCTGCCTCGCGAGATTGAGCACGTAGAGCGGCTGGAAAAACTGGCCCACATGCGTGAAAGCGAAATTGGCTCGCTTTTGGCCGAGTATGCGGCCACCGAGCAACGGGCCCGGGAGGTTGAAAGCCGCTGGCGTTCGCGCTATCGCTACATTCCAGCCAAGCTAGAGACTCCGGATGTGGTTGCCCGTTTAAATGCACTCACCCGTCAAGGTTTTGAAACCTTCAACGTCCGTCTGGTCGGTTTGACCCAAGAGCCCAAGGTTACCTATTACACCTTTAGCATCGAAGGCCGAGGTTACTTTCACCACCTGTATCGCTTTGTTTGGGAGATTGAAAATACCCCTGAGCTTTACCGGATCCAAACGCTCTCGCTCGACCATATCGACCTGGTCAAAGCCGACCGGCAAAGCGGGCGCCAGCGGATGATGGTGATGGTCTCCTTCACGATGCAGCTTGAGGCTTACTATGGCGGTCCGCCAGATTTACAGGTTGCGCACATGGCCGACAGTCTGTATCGTCAGTTGCCGCGCGCTGTTTTTCCAGAGAGAAATCCCCCTGTCAACCCGTTCTATCCCGGTATTTTGGAACAACTGCCTCCTAACTCGGACAACCTGATTGATATCGAAAAGGCGCGGTTGGTTTCGATTGTTGGCGGGAGGGCTGTTTTCCAAGACGAAACTGGGCTGCGCAGTGTGGGCGTTGGCGAGAACGTCTACTTAGGGCAGATCACTGCCATCGATCCCATCGAAGGACGTGTGGTCGCACGTCTAAACCGAGGCGGCATTCTGGATGAAGTGGAGTTGCACCTGGAAACAGGAGAGCGTTATCGCCAGGCTTTAGGACCGGTGTTGCTTAAGCCTTTCCATGAAGAGTAAAACCTTGTAGAGCTATGGAGCGCGTGCGTATAGCTACTTGGATGGCGCTACTGGTAGGATGGCTGCTGATCGGCAGCCTTGTAGCCTGGCCAGTATCGGCGCAGGTTCAGCCTCCCCAGCGGGTCATGCGCACTTATGTGCCGCCAGACCAGCTGGTGTCATTTTTGCCGACAACGCCGCTCAAGCAATTCTTTGAGCTGCTCAACCCTATATTTCAACGCGTGACCGGAAAACAGATCGTAGATCCCCAAGACCGGAGTGATCCGATTGGCATCTCGATTTCGGGCATGCACTTTTTTGATGCCTTCGAGCTGGTGCTCCAGACCAAAGGCTTGATCTACCGCGAGACAGAGAAATTCTTTATTGTCGAGCCTGCACCACCAGGCCCTAACCTTGTGGTGAGCACGCAGCAGCAACCTACCGAAGGCAGAGCCTCTACAGTCGTGCAGCCAGCTACACCCCAGACGCGAGAGATCCAAATTAACGCGATTCTGTTTAACCTCAACCTGAGCAAGGCGCGCGACATCGGGATTAACTGGGATCAATTTTTTGGACAAACTACCGGCACCGGAACTGGAAGTGGCGGAACCGGAAGTGGTACGGGCAGTACTGCGCAAGGCAACGTGCAGTTCTTCCTTAAGACGGAGAAACTCTTCGACCCGCTCCAGCCCCTTATTGAGGCTCCCGATCGCATCAATTTCCGCGATTTAACCAACTTCTTGCGCTTTTTGGAAACCGAAGGCATTGGCGAGACCATTGCCAACCCTCAAATAACCGTGCAAAGTGGCGAGCGCGGGCGTATCCAGATTGGCTCGGACGTGCCCATTCAAACGCGCGACTTTGCAGGCAACACAATCACGCAGTTTGTCTCGACCGGCATCATTATCGACGTTACTCCCACATTGATTGTAGCCCCAACGGCCGATACGGCCGGGGCCCCGCTTTTGGAGTTTGTGCACCTAGATGTGATGGTGGAAAATTCCAGTGCTACCCCAACGGGTGCTGGACCTATTGTCGACCGCAACACCGCCGATACGCGCGTGTTGCTCCTCGACGGTGAGCAAACGATTATCGGCGGCCTTTATTCGACGCGGGAATCCGTATCCCGCAAAGGGATTCCATTTTTGAAAGATCTACCCGGATGGTTCTTTGGGCTGCGTTACATTTTTGGTCGTACGCAGCGAACCGTCACGCAGACCGAGCTTTTGATTGTGCTGCAGGTGAACGTGCGTGACCCCCTGGAAGCGCGGGCACGGCGTCCCTTCGAACAGGATCTCCTCGAACGCAGCCGTGAGCAGCTGCGCGAGCGACTGGAACGCTTTAGCGAGCAAACGGCTCGCCAAACTCCACTACCACGACGTTAAGCATTCGAAATAGGTTCAAAAACCCGCAAGGCCCCCGGGTCTTGCGGGTTTTTTATTTTGCGCAACATCCCCTAAGGATCTGCACCATGCGTACAGTTCGGCTTATCGGTTTCTGGGGCGCTTTCGGGGGACTGCTCGCGATTGCGGCCTGCACGCCGGCGGGGTCGCTTTCGGTGTCGGAGCCTGCATGGCGCGCAGTAGCAGGCGATTCAGCACTGCTTGCCGAGCATATCCAGGTGCTGAATGCATCGGAAGTGCTGCCGCGCCTAACGGGATCGCTGGAGCTAGCACGAGCGGCAGCATACGTGGCCGACCGGTTGCGATCGTTGGGTATTGGGCCAGCTTTAGGGAACCAATATCAACTGGGTTATACGGCCAACGTCTACCTGCCTTTGGGAGCTATACTCAAGCAGGGGGCAGCTGAAGACACGACCACTTTCTTTCTAGGCTTGGAATTCTGGCCGGATGGCCAAAGTGATACTGGGCGGGTGACCATTACAACACTTACGCTATGCCCAAGTGCAAAAGCCTGCCCCGTTGCCGAGGCCTTGATGGCTCCTTTTGCACAAGGTACCCCCGCACAACTGGCGCGTTGGCGTGCGCAAGGCTACCGGGTTGTGTTTCGGGTGGGCTTGCTTGAGCCTTCACTGGCCGAGCGGCCCTTACAGGGGCTTTTGGTGGTGCAGCTTACGCCAGTAGCAGCCGCACGCTTGCTGGGTTGGAAGGCCGATAGCCTGGAGGCTGCGCTGGCCGGTGAACAACCGCAGCGGTTGGCCCTGCGGCATCCGGTGCATGTGCACGTGCAAGGCAGGCGCGAAACGGTTGAGGCGCTGAACGTGCTGGGCTTTATTGCCGGGAAAGATCCCGTGCTGCGTCACGAGCTGGTGATTGTTGCTGCCGAGCTGGACGGCATCGGCTTGCCTGGCAGCCGGCTGGTCGTTGATGGCCGCCACATGGGCGAAGGTGTAGCTGCATTGCTGGAGCTGAGCCGTTTCTACCGTGCGCTTGCGAGCTACTGGCCTCTTCCACAACGCAGTTTGCTATTTGCCGTATGGTCTGGCGCGCGCCAAGGACATCAGGGCCTAAAGGCTTATTTGGAGCGGCCGTTGTGGGACCTGCGTGCTACGCGCACAATGCTTTACCTGGATCCGCGGCCAGAAGATATCCCCACATTACAGCACTTAGCCGCGCGCTATGGACTGACGCTGCAGCCGGTTAGGCTCCCCGATGCGCTTCAAGCAGAGCGAAACGTGTGGTTTCAGGTTCCAAGGGCATGGCAACAGACTTATGTACGGATCTATGGAGGCTTGGCGCTCGTTTCTCCACCAGCGCCCTCGCAGCGCTTGGGTGGAGCGGTAAAGCGCGCCCAGGCACTGGTACATGCTGCGCAGAGTTTGTTGCTGCCCGAGGTGATAACGCCAACAGCTTGGCAACCGGTAGTGCCCGATTCCTCACCCTTGCTGAAGCAAAGACCATGACTACAGCATTGCTGACCGATACGGTGACGACCGACCTGGACCGGGCATTGTATTTCACCCTGCTTTGGGGCTTAGAGGCTGTGGAATTGCGTACGGTGGGAGGTCCTTCGGATCGGGTGCCTTTTGTAAACGAGGAGAAACTGCGTCGACGTTTGGCGGAGCATGAACTGCCTGTAGTGGCCATTGTGCCAGGCATGTTTGAAGGGTCGGTGCACGACCGGCGCGCTTGGCTGAACGAGATTGCTGCATTTGACGAAGTGCTGGCTTTCTGTCGCCGGATCCAGTGTCCCCGCGTGGTGGTTTCGGCTTTTGCCGCTGAGCCTAATGATGCTAAGGAAGCCGCTGTCGAAGCGCTACGGCGGGCGGGCGATAAAGCTGCGCGGTACGGCATTACGCTGGCTGTACTTAACGAAGTAGAAGGGGCTTTCCCGCGCGGCGAAGCCCTTGCCGCGTTACTTGCAGCTGTAGCCCATCCCTCGGTGAAAGCAGCTTGGAATCCCGGTGCAGCATTGCAAGTCGGCGAAGACCCACAGGTGGGATTGGCTGCCTTAGGCCCCTACGTAGCGCTGGTTCGCTGCACCGATTGGCGGTGGAATCCCGAACGAGCGGGGTGGGAACCCGCACCCTTTGGCGAAGGTGCCGTTGGCTGGCTAGCGCAGCTACGCCAATTGCATCGCTTGGGCTATGCAGGTCCACTGAGCTTGGAGGTGCAGGGCACGCCGCGACCTAAGCGCGGTTTTCGTGATGCCAGCCAGCTTATAGCGCTTCTTCGTCAAGTGCAGCATGAGTTAACGTCTGCCGCATAACCCCTTGAATCTATGGAATCGCCACTGACCCCGATTTTGGCACCTGTGCCTGTCCAAACCCCACTGGCAGATGCGCCGCCGGCTACGTGGTCGACGCGGCTACATTTTGCCTGGTTTGTGCTTATGGGGCTGCTCAGCACACTGCTGATTGCGCCGCTGCAAGTGCTCACGCATCGCTTCCGACCTACAGCAGCCAACTTTAAGAAATGGGCACGCCGGTGGGCAGGTCTTATCCTCAAGGGATGCGGCTGGCGCGTGGCGTGTGAGGACCGGGCGCAGCTTTCTTTGAACCAACCCTATCTGTTTGTGGCCAATCACCAGTGCGCCTTGGACATTCTGGTGCTGGCCTATGCTTTGCCCTATCCGTTTGGCTTTGTAGCCAAGGCCGAGCTGGAACGGGTACCCGTGCTGGGCTGGGCGATGCGGCATTCGGCTTCGCTGTTTATCGATCGTAACGATCCGCGCCGCTCGCTGGAAAGTCTGCAACTGGCCGGTGCACGCATCCGCCAAGGACATTCCGTACTGATGTTCCCCGAAGGTACGCGCGGCTACCGACCTGAACTGCGTGCCTTGAAGAAAGGGGCATTTCTGCTGGCTATTGAGGCCGGTGTGCCTATTGTGCCCGTGGTGATTCGCGACAGCTATCGTTACTTGGACGAGCGTCGGAAGGTAGCACGTCCGGGCACGATCCATATGGTGATCGGCAGGCCTATCCCGTGCCAAGGGTTGCGACGGCGCGATCTGCCCAACTTGATGGCCCTAGTGCACGACCGCATGCAAGCACTGCTGGCGGATTAAGCTCGGAAACTTGCTCCTGCTGCTCAACGTAGCGCAGAAGCCCTACGTTTGCTATCTTGACCTCGATCCAAAAATAACCTTTGTATCGGTATGGCCATTTCGATCGACGAAGTGCGCTACATTGCGCGCTTGGCGCGCCTGGAGTTTACCCCAGCGGAAGAGCAGCTGCTCGCTGAGCAGATGAGCAAAATTCTGGATTACGTAGCTAAGCTGAATGAGCTAGATACGCGCAACGTCCCGCCTATGTCGCACGTGCTAGATCTGTACAACGTGCTTCGGGAAGATGTGGTCGAGCAGCGCATTTCGCACGAAGAAGCCCTGCGCAATGCGCCTAGTGCCGATAGCGACTACTTCCGGGTGCCTAAAGTAATTGAATAAGCTACCGATGGCTGCTACACCTGCCCGCTCCCGCCAAGTGCGAAAATCTCCCCTCCAACCTCTACCAGCTTGGCATACCCGCTGGGGGCAGTTGCCAGCCTCGCGTCAGCACGCAATTTGCTTGCTTTTGCTGCTTGTGCTGTCGCTAGTTTTCTTTGCTCCCATTCACTTTGGCGGAAAGCAGCTTATCGGCAGCGACACGGTCAACTGGCGTGCTATGGCCCAGTCGATGATTGCTTACCGAGATTCGACTGGGCACGAGGCGCTTTGGTCGACGAACGCCTTTGCGGGCATGCCGGGCTATATGATTTCTTATCCAGCCTTGGTGCCGCAAGTCGACACGCTGCTCAACTGGCTGCGGTCGTGGCTTTGGCCTACGTCGCACTTTTTTGCGTTGCTGGCAGGCACCTATGTGCTTTTGGTATACCTCACGCGCAATTCTTGGGCAGGCGTATTGGCAGCGGTTGCCTATGGCCTGACCACGTATATCCCCATCCTTCTGAAAGTAGGCCACAATTCAAAGTTTATCGCGTTGGCTTTTGCACCCTGGCTGGTGCTGGCTTTTGTGTATGTGCTGCAGCAGCCGCGGCTGTTGTCCGGGCTTTTGTTTGCTATAGCGCTAGCGGCCAACTTGCGTGCTGGGCACGTGCAGATCACCTACTACGTGGCGTTTTTGCTGGGACTGTGGTGGCTTGCCAGGGGTGCAGGTGCGTGGCGAAGCCGCCAGCTTAAGGCATTTGCTCAGGCTACCGGCTGGCTGGCTCTAGGAAGCGCGTTGGCGGTTTTGATGGTAGCCCAGCCTTACTGGCCTATCTACGAATACAAGCAGCACACCATCCGTGGCGGTCATGAAGCTGCAGGTGGGGGAGAAGGGCTCGACTGGGAGTATGCGATGGGCTGGAGCCAGGCGCCCGGTGAGCTCGTGACGCTGCTTGTTGCCGATGCGTATGGCGGCGGTAGCCCAAGCTATTGGGGACCTAAGCCGTTTACCGAAGGCCCACACTACGTAGGGGGCATTGTGCTTTGGCTGGCGCTGCTGGCACTCTGGAAGCGGCGTGAGCAGACCGTATGGGTACTCGGGCTTGGGGCCCTACTCATGATCCTGTTTTCGCTAGGATCCTATTTCCCGCTGCTCAACCGCTTGATGTTTGCCTACTTTCCCTTGTTCAATGCTTTTCGGGTGCCCGAAACGTGGCTGAGCACTGCGGCCCTGTTGCTGGCCCTTCTGGCCGCATTGGGGGCGGCAAAGCTTGTCGAAGCGGCTGCTGAAAGGCAAGACCTGCTGCGGGCAGCTTACCGGCTGCTCTTCGGGTTGGTAGCGTTGGTGCTGGTGCTGTGGCTGGCGCGTGGCAGTTTGTTTGCGTTTGAGCGGCCTGGTGAAGCTGCCCAAATCGCTCAGCAGGTGGCTGCAGCAAACAACATCCCTGCAGATGATCCACGGCTTTTGCAAGCTGTGCAGCAGTACGTAGCGCAGCAGCGCGCCGAGCGCTCAGAGCTCTTTAGCCGGGATGCTCTGCGAACGCTGGCTTTTCTGGTGCTGGCTGGCGGATTTTTGTGGCTCTATGATCGACAGCGGTTGCCCGGATGGGGACTGCTGGTCGGGCTGGCCTTGCTGGTAACCATCGACCTCTGGGGCGTAGGGCGCCGCCACCTTAACGCAGAAGCAATGGTCGAAGCCCAAGAGATTACCGACTTGATCCCTGCGTATTCGTTTGATCGGTTTTTGCTCGAGCAGCAGCAAAAAGCTGGCGGCCTTGGCCACTTTCGCGTGTTGTCTCTGGAGCGCGGTAGCCCAATGACCAATGCGCGCCCTTCGTATTACCACGAGTCCATTGGCGGCTACCACGGCGCCAAACTTCGGCTGTTTCAGGACTACATCGATCATATTTTTGTAGACCCAGCTACTGGCCTGCCGCGCAAGCGCGCGCTCGACTTGCTTAGCACGCGCTATGTAGTGGTGCCTGCTGGTGCTGCACTACCCGGCATGCATGTAGTATATGAAGACAACCAGTGGCGCGTGCTGGAAAATCCTGATGCCCTGCCCCGAGCCTTTCTTGTCGGCCGTTATGAGGTTGTGCCCCAGCTTGAAGCCCATCGGCAGCGGCTGCTCGATCCAACGCTCAATTTGCGAGAGACCGTGTTGTTACGCGAGGACCCTGGCTTGGCTGAGGCGCCTATCGACTCGGCGAGCACAGCACGCGTGCGTCTTGAACGCTTTGGGCCACGAATGATCGTTTGGCAGGTGGAGACCGATGCTCCCCGCCTGCTGGTCGTTGATGAGCTCTACTATCCAGCTGGATGGCAGGCTACCGTAGACGGGCAGCCTGTACCCATCTTACAAGCCAACTACCTCTTGCGCGCGGTGCCTGTGCCTGCAGGACAGCATACCGTAGTGATGAAGTTTGAACCCCAGAGCCATCGCTGGGGTCTGCGCATTGCGGCCATAACGACAGTTCTCGTTTATGGCGGCGTATTGCTGCTTTTGGGGCTAGCTTGGCATCGGCGACGGTAGGGTTCAGGCTATGCGGTGCGTACTGCTGGTGACGTACTACTTTCCGCCGGCTGGCGGAGCAGCCGTACAGCGGTTTTTAAAGTTCACCCGCTATTTGCCAGAGCAAGGTTGGCAACCCGTAGTATTGACGGTAGCTCCTGAGTCGGCCGCCTATCCGGCCTTGGATCCTGCACTGGTAGAAGAAATCCCTCCCAATGTGCCGGTTGTGCGCACGCGTTCTTGGGATCCGTATGCAGCCTACGCGCGCATGATGGGACGCTCGAAAGCGGAGACCGTCAGCGTAGGTTTTGCCGGCAGTCCGCATCACAGCTGGAAAGAGCGTCTGGCGCGTTGGATTCGAGCAAACCTGTTTTTGCCTGATGCGCGGGTGGGTTGGGTTCCCTTTGCGCTGCGCGCTGCAGTCCGGGTGCTCGAGCAGTATCCCGTAGAGGCTGTGGTGACAACTGGACCGCCCCATTCCGCGCATCTTATTGGCTATGGGTTGCGGCGACGTTACCGCCTGCCTTGGATCGCCGATCTCCGAGATCCCTGGACAGGCATCGACTATTACGACATGCTTCCGATGACGCGGCTGGCACGTTGGCTAGATGCACGCATCGAACAAACGGTGCTGGCTAAGGCAGAGGCGCGGACGGTCGTGACCCCCGCAATGCAGCGTATGTTTGCAAGGCGTGGGTTGTCGACTTTGCTGATTCCTAACGGCTATGATCCAGCCGATTTTGCCGATCTGCAGCCCCAGCCTGACGGCCGATTTTGGATCACGTACGTGGGTAGCATGAATCCCACGCGCAATCCTGAAGCGCTTTGGCAGGCGCTCCGGCAACTCCCAGAGCTTACGGCACTGCGGGTTCGGCTCATCGGTACTATCGACCAAAGCGTGCAGCAGGCCATCGCTCGGCATCACCTTGAGGATCGGGTCGAGGTGTGGCCTTTTGTGTCCCATCGACAGGCATTGAAGTCGCTGCTCGAAAGTGCCCTGCTGCTCCTGGTCGTAAATCGCGTCGCCGGCAATGAGGGGATTACCACAAGTAAACTCTACGAGTACATCGGAGCCGGGCGTCCCGTGCTTGGCATTGGTCCTGTGCAAGGAGATGCCGCAGCCCTGCTAGAAGAGACCAAAGCCGGTAAGATGTTCGACTACGAAGATGTTGCGGGCCTATGCGCGTACCTGCGACAGCACTATGAGGCTTGGGCAGCCAAGCAGCCTTTAGCCGGTGCACCACCAGAGCTAGCCCGCCGCTACAGTCGTCCCGTCTTGGCTGGGGCATTGGCACGGCTGCTTGATGAGGTAACCTGTAGCATGCCATGCGCGTCTGCAGTATTGTAGGGGCAAGGCCTCAGTTTATTAAGGCAGCTGTGGTGAGCCAGGCACTAGCCCAGGCTGGGATCGAAGAGATCCTCGTGCACACTGGCCAGCATTACGATATCCAACTAGACCGGATTTTTTTCGAAGAGCTGGATTTGCCGGTACCCCACGTGCATCTGGGTGTGGGGTCAGGTACGCACGCGCTGCAGACGGGCCAGATGATGATCCGCCTGGAGGCGGCTTTGTTGGAACTGCAGCCCCCACCCGATTGGGTGTTGGTCTATGGCGACACCAACAGTACACTAGCGGGGGCTTTAGTAGCTGCTAAGCTCAAGCTCCCGCTAGCTCATGTTGAGGCAGGCCTGCGCTCGTTTAACCGGCATATGCCCGAAGAAATTAACCGCGTGGTGACCGATCATCTGTCGCAGCTCTTGTTTGCCCCAACGCAGACAGCTGTCGAAAATCTTCGTCGCGAAGGGATCACGCAGGGCGTGCATCTGACGGGCGACGTCATGCTCGAAGCGGTGCGCACCTATGCAATCGTAGCGCAGCGGAAATGGTCCCTTGGGCAGCTGATTCCCTATGCGTCTGGTACGTACTACTTGGCCACCGTGCACCGCGCCGAAAATACAGACAATCCCGTCCGTCTAAAGGGCATTTTTGAAGGATTAGGAAGGTTAGATGGGCCGGTGGTGCTCCCCTTGCACCCGCGCACCCGGGCCCGACTGGACGGCAGCATCCAGATTCCCGCAAACGTCAAGCTACACGAGCCCGTAGGCTATCTGGCGATGCTCTTGCTGATCCAAAATGCCCGGGCGGTGCTGACCGACTCGGGTGGTGTGCAGAAGGAGGCTTTCTGGCTAGGCGTGCCCTGCGTGACGCTTCGAGAGGAGACCGAATGGGTGGAAACGCTAGAAGGAGGGTGGAATCAATTGGCCGGTACAGATCCCGACCGCATTGCAGCAGCTGCTAGGGCACGTCCTTTAGGTCATCCGGTTTCCCTAGACATCGAGTCCGCTAGCACCCATATTGTCCGGTTGTTACAAGAGACGCCCCGATGAAGCCGCGCCTACTATTCGTGTATTTGCAACCAAGCCCTTTTGTGCTGGAGGACATAGCGCTTTTGAGTGCACACTATGAGGTGCGGCCATTTCACTTTGATGCCCGCCGGGCACGTTCGGTCTCGGGGATGTTGCAGCTGCTTCAGGCACAGTGGCAATGGTTGCACCGTGAGCTTGCACAAGCCAAGCTGGTGGTGGGGTGGTTTGTAGACTACCATATGGTATTGCCGGTTGCTTTGGCACAAAGGTGGCAGGTGCCCGTAGCTGCTATCTTGGGTGGTTTTGATTGTCGATGTCTGCCGCCAAAAGAAGGGGTATTTTGCAGCCGTTGGCGTGCAGCCCTGGCGCGCTATGTGTATCGCCGAGCCTCGCTGTTGCTGCCAGTTTCGGCACGTTTGATGGAGATGCCGGCAACGGCCTGGACGGATGGCCTGGCCCAAGGCGTTCGAGCCTGGGTTAGTGGGCTACGCACCCCTTTTCGCGTAGTACCTACAGGCTATGACCCTACCTCTTGGCCCATGGGTCCCGAGCAACGCCCGTTGGTGGTGCGCACCGTCGCGTTTGTGGACTCGGAGCGGGTAGTGTACTGCAAAGGCATTGATTTGCTCTTTCAGGTAGCCCATCAGCTTCCAGAAGTTCTGTTTGAAGTAGTGGGTGTTGCGCCTGAGTTACGGTCCTATGTGCAGCGGCGGTATGCACCGCCCTCCAATGTGGTCCTGCAACCGCCGGTGCCTCGCGCGGCACTCGCGGCTATTTATGCAGCAACTTCCGTGTACGTGCAGCTTTCCCGAGCCGAAGGGTTGCCTAACGCACTCTGCGAAGCGATGCTTTGCGGGTGCATTCCTGTAGGTAGTCCAGTTTTCGGGATTCCGGAGGCCATCGGCGATGCCGGTATCGTGGTGGAAAGGCCCGATCCTAAGGCCATTGCCTTGGCTATCCAGCAGGCGCTTTCGCTAGGTCCTGAGTGGCGACATCGTGCCCGTGAACGTATTGCTACGCACTTTTCGCGTGAGCATCGGGCAACGGCTCTTCTGGAAGCGCTAGCAGCCCTATGCGAGCGAGGGTAAACATGGCTACTACTCCAACGGCTAGCATGGCACGCTTGCTGCAGCAAAGCAGCGTTTATGCACTGGGCAACTTGCTTCTGAAGGCCAGTGGTTTGGTACTAGCACCGCTATACTTGAACACAGCTTTGCTATCCCAGCTGGCCTATGGGCAACTGGTGCTGCTAGATGCCACAGCTCAACTCTTGCTGCCCTTGCTAGGGTTAGGGTTACCTCTAGGCCTTTTGAAATTTGCGACCGACCCTGCGCAGCGTGCGCACCAGGAGGCGCTGCCGTTTACGGTCTTGAGTGTTACGAGCATGCTTAGCCTTGGCGTTGTGGTTGTGAGCTGGTGGGGTGCACCTTTGCTGAACCAATGGTTAGGCTGGTCTGAGGGCGTTGAACTTGTTCGGCTGTTTGGGATCTATTTGGCCGCTAAGCTGCTTAGTGGGGTTCCCTTGGCGTTTTTGCGGTTGCGTGAGCAGACAGGGTGGTATACGACAGCTGTTTTGGCTGAAGCCCTCTTGCTTATTGGGGGTGTGTACTACTTTTTGGTCCATCAGCGACTGGGGCTAGTGGGCGTGCTACTCGCCATGGTGTTATCTGCTGGATTAAGCATGGTGGTGCTGATGGGTAGCATGCTGCGCAGCGTACCTCGTCGCTGGGACCGACGTCTGCTGGCTGCGCTCGTGCGCTTTGGACTGCCCCTGGCGCTGTCTGGCGTTGTGCTCCCTGTGCTGCATGTAGGCGACCGCTATTTGCTCAACTGGCTGGCCACTACCGAAACAGTTGCTGTCTACGGCTGGGCAACCCGTTTAAGTGGCGTGCTCAATATGTTGCTGGTTCAGGGATTTCAGCTGGCTTTTGTGGTGATTGGCCTAAAGGCGCTCGGAGAGCAACCCACAGGCGAAGCCTTTCTGCACCGGCAAACGTTCCGGCACTACAGCATTTGGGGCAGTTGGATGGTGTTGGCCTTGTCACTAAGCGCTTATGACGTGACCGCGCTGCTAGCTACTGATGCTGCCTATCTTAAGGCCGATCCGCTTGTACTGCCGCTTAGCTTGGGCTATTTAGGCTATGGACTGTACATTATTTTTGTGAATGTACTCTATGCGGCAGGTGACAGCCGTTTTATTGCCTGGAACGTGGTAGCTGCTACTGCCCTCAACGTACTCTTAAACCTTTGGTGGATTCCCCGTTGGGGAGCTATGGGTGCAGCTTGGGCAACGCTGGTGGCCTACAGCCTGCTGGCTGCCGGTGCTGCCTGGCGAGCCCAGCGGCTGCGCCCGACGGTGTATCCCTGGGCAGTGCTGGCTGGAGCCGTAGCCTTAGCGCTTGGGCTGGCCTGGCTGGGACAAGGGATGCTTTCATGGCCAACGCTGCTGCGCCTACTTGGACGAAGCGTGCTGCTTGTGCTCTACCTGCCCCTGGTTGTGGCCTTACGCTTTTATCGATGGGAAGAACTGCGGGAAGGCTGGCGCTGGGTGCGCAAGCGCCTGCCCATGGGATAAAATTGCAAACCTATCTGCCCCGGCTCTATATTGGCCGGGTGCTGCAACGTGCGAACAGACCGACCGTGTGGAGCGAAGTAACGCAACGTTTCCCCTTACTTCAAGAAATCTTTGGTCGGCAACCGGCAGCGTCTGCTGGGCGCCGTCCCGAGGGTGGCCCTTCGAAGGGGATGGTCATTACCATCTGCGTCCTGATCTCCACGCTGCTCTGGCTCACCTTTACGCTGCAGGAGCTCTATACCGCCACGCTGGAGCTGCCTGTAAAGATCACCAACTTGCCAGCCGACCAGGCCCTAGCTGTAGCCCCACCGGCCACGGTGCGTGTGCAGGTACGTGGCGAAGGTTATCCGCTTGTGCAGCTTTACTTTAATCCACCTTCTCTCACGCTGGACGCCAGGCAAGAGCGTATAGACCTGTCGACGGTAGACTTGGTTTTACCCCGAGGCGTGATCGTGGAGAGCATTACCCCGCCGATCATCGAGCTGCGCAAAGAACCCCGCGTCGAGCGCCGCCTACCAGTTGCATTGCGCGTTACGCTGGAGACGCCTCCAACGCACGATTTGCTCTATCCGCCGCGGCTAGAGCCCGACAGCGTGACGGTTTCCGGAGCTGCATCCATTTTGCAAAACCTGACGGCCTGGCCTACGGTTTCCATGCGGCTTACAGACGTGCGGGATGTGGTCAAGCTGCGCGTGCCCCTAGCCGATACGCTGCATACTCTGGTTACAGTTTTCCCCGAGGCTATATGGCTTTATGCACAAGCTGTGCCGTTTACCGAAGGCGTACGTGAGCTCCCAGTGCGCGTTACGGGTATTCCACCTACGGAGCGCGCAGTGACCCTCGAACCCTCTGTCGTACGCGTGCAGTTTCGGGTACCGCTAGCGCAGTACGAGGCGGCCATGCAGGCTCCCGACTTTTACGCTACTGTCTCCTACGAGACCATCCGCACCGATACCACCGGACGCGTGCGTCCTTTGGTGCATTTGCCCGAAGGCGTTGTGCTACGCGACCTAGCGGTTTCCCCACCTGTGCTCCGATACTACAACGTACTGATGCCCTAAGATGGATTTATCGCTTTTTGCTGAAGGTGAAACAAGGCCAACCCCCTCTCGTTGGAGCGAACGACCTTGCTGCCTAACGTGCCGGTAAAGCATGCGCGCGCCTACAGCTTACTATGTGGACACGCCACGGGGCATTTTTACAGCTGCCGGGACATGGTTTCGTACAACCGAAGCGCTCCTGGAAGCTTATGCGGCCCCATTGCTGGCACGCAAGCCGCTAGTGCACTGGCTCGAGCAGGCCGATCGGTGGCTGCAGTTGCCGCTTTTGGTCTTTTTGTGGACGCTGCCCGTGCTCGCTGGATATTTGGGGCCACTTACTGCCTTAAGCATTAGCCTGGGGCTTTATGTGCTTACTGGCGCGTTGCTCCCTTTGGTGATCCTGCCCCAAATGGCCAGTCTGCTGCACCTGCTAGCTAAGCCCTGGCTGATTGGGCTTTACTATGTGGTGATCCTGAGCCTGCTGGCCTGGCAGGGGATGCAGGAAGCGGTTTGGACAGGACTGGCCGGCTTTGTGCTGGGGCGCTGGCAACTACTGGAACGTTTGCTGCGGCCCCTTTGGGACCGAGGGCTCCAAGCTCTCTACCGGCTGCCCTTACCCGACCGGGTATTGCGGGCTGTACTGGTGCGGGCAGCTTTAACCGAGCGTGTGCCCTTGCCTGAGCTGCAGGCTATGGAACGCGAAATGCTCCATCACCTACGCGCCCAATTCCGGAAGTAGTTTCATGCCGACCACGACGTTGTATCTTGTGCGCCATGGCGAGACCGACTGTAATCGTCAGCGCATTGTGCAGGGCCGCGGTGTTGATGCACCGCTAAATGCTACCGGACGCCGCCAGGCCGAAGCGCTGGCTCGCCGGTTTGCCCAGGTAGCACTGGATGCACTCTACAGCAGCCCACTACAGCGGGCCGTCGCTACCGCTGAGGCCATTCGCTGCTACCATCCCCAGATCCCCTTTTACGTGATGGCCGATCTAGAAGAGATGGATTGGGGATCGCTCGAGGGGAAACCCTACGCCTTGCCCTATGCCGAACAAATCGATTACGCTTATGCCCGTTGGCGAGCCGGCGACTATGGCTACCGTATCCCAGGGGGCGAATCGATCCTCGAAGTGCAGCAGCGGGCGTTGCGCGCACTTGAGCAGATCCTGGAAGCACAAGCCGGCCGCACGGTGCTCGTCGTAACCCACGGCCGCTGGCTGCGCATCCTGCTGGCTTCAATTCTGCCGGCCTATGGTTTGGCACGCATGGAGCAACTGTCGCATGCCAACACCGCTGTCAACCAGATTGTCTACGATGGCCATAGCTTCCGCGCTGTGCAGCTTTGTTGCACAGCGCATCTCGAAGAAGCGGCTGTGGATGATTCCTTATGGACGGAGGTGGCTGCATGACCCGAGCGGAACATCCTGTCTGCATGCCCGATCAGTTGCCACGCGCGCTGGAAGACCGCATGCACCGCTTGCTGCGCCGGTCTGCTGAAGATCGCATTGTGCGGCTGCTTTTCCAGCTGCCTTCCATAGACCCGCTGCATTGGCTGGCCGCACAGACCCTGCCGGTGCAGTTTTATTGGGCAGACCGAGACCGTACGCTTACAGTTGCCGCTGTAGGCACACTTGAGCAGTATGAAGGCATGGGCATCGAACCGGTGCGCGCTTTGGAAAAGCGCCTGCACCAGGCTGATGTGGGCGTGCGTTTCTTTGGAGGTGGCTGCTTCGATGTCCAAGCTGCGCGTGCCGCTTACTGGCTGCCTTTTGGGCCATGGCGGTTCTGGCTTCCTCGCTTTGAACTATGGCGGCAAGGAAGCCGCTGCTGGCTGGCGTGTAATTTGATTCCCGCACGCGATCGGGATGCCGAAGCGCTGTCGGGTAGCTTATCTTGGCCTGAAACACTACCGGCCGCACCCCTACCGCTGCCACTGGACCGCATCGATTTGCCCGACTATAGGGGGTGGGCGCACAACGTGCAGCAAGCCCTGAAAGCTTTTCAGCAGGGTAAACTGGAAAAAGTCGTGTTAGCACGCCAAGTATGCTTTACGTTTGGCGAGCCGCTCGACAGCCTAACACTTATGCAACGCCTTGAGGAGGCTACACCTGGCTGTTTTCATTTTTACTATCAACCTGAGGTCGGCAAAGCTTTCTTGGGCGCTTCACCCGAGCGACTATTTCGCCGAGCCGAGGGACAGGTATGGACCGAAGCCGTAGCTGGCACGCGACCCCGCGGCCAAACCGAAGCCGACGATGCCCGCCTGGCTGCCGAGCTGCTGGAAAGCGAAAAAGATCGACGTGAGCAATACTATGTGCAACAGAGCATCCTCGAAGAGCTGCGTCCTTGGTGCCAAACGCTGGAAGTAGACACGCAGCTCTCTGAAATGACGCTAGCCCGCGGCCGTCACCTGTACACCGGTATTCGCGGCCGGCTGCATGCGCAGGTGCCGACAGCAACCTTGCTGGAAGTGCTGCACCCCACTCCCGCCGTGGGAGGATACCCACGACAAGAAGCCCTGGCGGCCATCCGTGACTGGGAGCCGTTCGACCGCGGCTGGTATGCCGGTCCGATCGGCTGGATCGGCGCCGAAACGGCCGAGTTTGCTGTGGCGATTCGCTCTGGTCTGGTCGATGGGACCCGGCTATATCTGTACTCAGGGGCTGGCATTGTCGAAGGTTCGGTGCCAGAGCTGGAGTGGGCTGAAATTGAACACAAAATCAGTGACTTTGTGAACGTACTAGGCCTTGAGCTGCGACGCTCGTAATCAACAGCAATGGGCTGACCGCCTGATTGATGAGCTGGTGCGCTGTGGCGTCGAGCTGTTTTGCCTGGCGCCCGGCTCACGCTCTACACCCCTGGTCATGGCCATTGCACGGCATCCGCAGGCCAAAGCCGTGATGCATTACGACGAGCGCGGGGCAGCCTTCCTCGCTCTGGGCTACGGACGCGCCACTGGCCAACCGGCCGCATGGGTTACTACGTCGGGCACGGCCGTGGCCAACGGTTTCCCTGCGGTTGTCGAGGCAAGCCAGGACGAAGTCCCGCTGCTGCTTTTAACCGCCGATCGGCCCCCAGAGCTACGTGATACTGGAGCCAACCAGACCATCGACCAGGTCAAGCTTTTTGGAACCTACGTGCGTTGGCAATTCGAGCTTCCTGTGCCAGATGCCGATCTTGACCTGCACTTTTTACAGACGACCATCGATCAAGCCGTCTACCGCAGTCGCCGCAGCCCAGCCGGACCCGTCCATTTGAACTGTCCGTTTCGGGAACCATTGGTACCAGAGCCCGAGCAGCTAGAGCGTTCGATCACGGCGGCTTCCCATGTACCCTATACGTACTACGCCATGCCGGTCACTGCACCTGATCCGGAAATGGTGGATCACTTGGCCGGTCTGTTCCGAAGCGTGTCCCAAGGACTCCTGATCGCAGGCCGACTGCGCAGGGCTGAGGCTGCAGCTGCTCTGCAGCAACTGGCGTGGCAGCTGGGCTGGCCGCTACTACCCGACATCACTTCAGGACTTCGGCTAGCCCCAAGCGGGTTCCCACAAGTGCCCTTCTACGAACTGCTGCTTTATGACCCCCTACGGGCCGCCGAAGTCCTGAAACCCGAGGTCGTCGTGCACCTGGGCGGTCGTTTTGTCTCCAAACGCCTGGCACAGTTTCTGAAAGCGGCACGTCCACGTTGTTACGTTCATGTGCACGACAGTCCCGTGCGGCTCGATCCTGATCACCAAGTAACGCATCGCCTGGAGGCCGATGTAACCTTGTTTTGCCAGCAGCTCGCTGAAGCCTTGCCCCCTGCACACCCCCCTTCGGCCTGGGCGCAACACTGGCATGCCGCCAATGAGGCCCTGCAAGCTACCCTTGAAGTGCAGTTTCAGCAGGAGATGCTGCTTGAAGAGCCAGACGTTGCCTGGCATTTGGGGCGTTGGCTACCCCCTAGCCATGGCTTGGTGCTTGCCAGCAGTTTGCCCGTACGGCTTATGCAAGCCTGGAGTGCTTTGCCTACAGCGCCACCGCCCGTGGCAGCCAACCGCGGTGCTAGTGGTATCGATGGCACCGTAGCTACAGCCGCCGGCTTTAGCATAGGACTCGCGCGACCGGTCACGCTGCTCATTGGCGATTTGGCACTGCTGCACGACCTCAATAGCCTAGCCCTGCTGCGCGAGCAGCCTGTTGTCGTGATCGTACTGAACAACAACGGCGGTGGCATTTTTTCGTTTTTGCCTATTGCTCGGCATACCGAAGTGTTTGAGCCGTTTTTTGGCACACCGCACGGCCTGCGCTTTGAACATGCCGCAGCGCTGTTTGGGCTTTCCTATGCTGCACCTCAGACGCTTGCTCAGCTGGAACAAGCGTACACCGAAGCATGCGCCAACGCGACACCCACACTCATTGAGGTGTGTACCAAGCGCGCACGTACAATTTTGCGCTGGCAAAAATTGGAAGCGGCACTGCAACCGGTGCGACAAGCGTTTTACAGCCCGCCAAGCTCCTGATAAACCGCCTGAATGGCCATCGGAAGAGCTTGAGGCCAGCTGTCTAGGTAATGCTCTGGAAACCCCGGGATCCGATCGGTAGCCGCCAGGGCTTCAACTGACTTGCCGGCACGAATGCCTTCAGCTACGTAGCGCCGCAGCCCTTCCAAAAAGTCGCGCATCACCAGCAGATCGGCACGGCCGCCCGTCACGCCGTACTTCGGATTGCCATGTCCGAAAATGAACAACGTCTCGTCCGTATAGGTCTGGTACAGGCGCTCAAGCGCAGCCATCCAGCCTTCGGTCGTCGCTCCTCCAGGCAGGTCAATGAAGCCAGGCATACGGTTAAAAACCAAATCGCCTACGTGTACAACGTTGGCGTTTTCAAAGTGAATGATCGCATCCCCACCGGTATGGGCTGGACCGTAGTAGACGACGTGCACGCGCTCGTCGCCAGCTTCAAGCGTGAGTGAGGTGTCAAACGTGCGGTCAGCGTATACTTGGGCTTCAAGGGTGCCCTGGCGCTGAGCTGCTTCCCGCTGCAGTTCAGGAACGTTATGGTGTGCAATAATTTGCCGGGTATGGGGTTTAAAGGCCGCATTACCAGCCGTGTGATCTCTGTGGTGATGCGTGTTGATCAAGGCGTCGATGGTGCGTCCGGTGCGCTCGTGCAGTCCTTCCCAGCATTGCGTGGCCGTGTCAGGAAACTGGGCATCGACGACAATCAGCGCATCCGCGGTCGCCAACCAGCCAATCGTACCGCCACGCCCTGTAAAAAGGCCTACATTACGTCGCAATAGGCGAAACGGATTTTCTTGCCAGCTTAAGTGCTTGGGCGAAAGGAGGGGCAACAGCGCTGCGGCCAGGGTCTGCTGGAGAAAAGAGCGGCGGTTCATTGCAGTTCATTACAAGTAGGTGTAGGTTAGAACATTTTGATCGCTACAAGGCTTGCGCAGCAAGGCCCTTTTTTGTAAAAATGTACAAAGAAAAACGAGAAATCGCACTTGACCCCACGGAAAAAATCAAGCGATACTCCCCAAATGGGAAAACCTCAGGGAGATCATGGCGCGCTTTGAGCTCATTGTCAACCATACGCGGCACACGGTCGATGTACCGCCCGATATGCCGCTGCTTTGGGTGCTGCGCGATGTGCTAGGGCTTACGGGCACAAAATACGGATGTGGCAAGGCGCTTTGTGGGGCGTGTACCGTGCATTTGAGCGGCACCCCAGTGCGTTCGTGCGTGTTGCCTGTTTCGGCAGTGGTTGGCCAACCGGTTACGACCATTGAGGGGCTGGACCCGCAAGGAAATCATCCCTTGCAACAGGCCTGGCGCGAGCTGAACGTGCCCCAGTGTGGCTATTGTCAGGCTGGGCAGCTGATGACGGCGGCCGCGTTGCTCCGCCAGAACCCAAACCCCACCGATGAAGAGATTATCGCTGCAATGGGCGGCAATTTGTGCCGTTGCGGTACGTATCACCGCATCCGACAGGCCATTCATCGCGCCGCGGCTCTAATGCGGCAGGAGGGTGCACCATGAGCGGCCATGATCTGCAACCCTTGAAGCTCAGCCGTCGGGACTTTTTAAAGGTTGGGGTGGCGGCTACGGGAGGCTTGCTCATTAGCGGCCTATGGCCTCACCTAGGAGAAGCAGGAAGCGAAGCCGCCGCGGAGCTTAATCCTTATGTGCAGATTGACCCCGACAGCACGGTACGGATCTTCATCCCAATGTCTGAAATGGGCCAGGGAGTGCGCACCTCGCTGGCCATGTTGGTAGCTGAAGAACTCGACATCGACTGGCAGCAGATCCGTGTCGAGCAAGCACCCCTTGATGCACGCTACGGCGTGCAGATTACGGGGGGCAGCTCGAGCGTGCGTACCCGTTGGCGGGTGATGCGCGAAGCAGGCGCAATGGCGCGGGCGCTGCTGGTTGAAGCAGCTGCTCGGCGCTGGGGGGTAGATCCGGCACGTTGTCGTACCGAGCACGGGCAGGTTTATCATCCTAACGGCACCGATGTGCTCCCTTATGGTGCCCTTGCGGCCGAGGCAGCTTCTCTGGAACCGCCCCAGTCGGTGCGCCTCAAAGATCCAGCTAGCTTTCGGCTCATTGGCCGTTCCCAGCCTGGCGTGGATGTGCCCGATATCGTCACCGGACGGGCTACCTACGGGATCGATGTGCGCCTTCCCGGAATGCTTGTGGCCAGCATCGAACACTGCCCCTACATTAACGGAAGACTGCTGCGCTACGACGACACGGCTGCCCGCCAGGTGCCTGGCGTGCGGACAGTCGTGGAAGTGCCAGCTGTGGGGAGTGGGGTGCACCGCGTGCGACCCGGTGTGGCCGTAATCGCCGAGAACACCTGGGCTGCCTTGCGAGGCCGACAGGCGCTGCGCATCGAGTGGGAAGCAGGGGAAACCGCGCAGCACAGCTCGGCAACTTACCAAGAGCACATGTTGGCCCTGGTTGCCGAGCCCGGACGGGTTGTCGGGGAACGGGGATCGGTGGAAGCGGCACTGGCACAAGGGGCGCAGCGGCTAGAGGCGACCTATGTGCTGCCGTTTCTGGCCCATGCCCCTATGGAACCCATAAATGCAACGGCACATGTTGAAGGCGACCGGTGCACAGTATGGGCACCAGTACAGACACCAGGCTGGGCAGCTAACGGAATCGCTCAGGTACTGGGCATTCCAGAGCGCAACGTGCGCGTCCTAGTCACGCTCCTGGGGGGCGGCTTTGGCCGACGGCTCATGGTCGATTATGCGGTGGAAGCCGCGCTGCTCTCGAAGGCTGCAGGCGCACCCGTACAGGTGGTTTGGACACGCGAAGACGACCTGCAGTTCGATTTTTACCGACCTATGGCCGTGCATCGCATTCAAGCTGCACTCGATGCCCAAGGTAAACCGCTTGCCTGGCATCACCGCCTGGTGTCTACCTCAATTCAAGCCTCGCTCGAGGGTCCCGATACGCCCAACCCGCATCGCTCGGAAGTTGGTGGCGCAGATCTGTTGCCATATCGCGTACCCAACTGGCGACTCGAATATCGTCCCTTCCATAGCCCGCTACCGCGTGGTTGGTGGCGGTCGGTCGAACATACACATACAGCCTTTGCTGTCGAAAGCTTTATCGACGAGCTGGCAGCAGCTGCCAAACGCGACCCTCTGGCGTATCGGCTAGAGCTGTTCGATATGGAAGCCCGTAGTCACGAAGGCGGGTGGGCACCCCCTTATGAGCCAGCGCGGCTACGTCGCGTGCTAGAACTGGCTGCCGAAAAGGCTGGCTGGGGACGTTCCCTGCCTGAGGGCCATGGCCTTGGCATCGCCTGCCACTGGGCCTTTGCAAGCTACGCCGCTGAAGTGATCGAAGCTTCAGTAGAAAGCAATGGACAGGTACGCGTACACCGCGTCGTGGCCGTGCTCGACTGCGGTCGCGTGGTCAATCCCAGCGGCGCTGAAGCCCAGGTGGTCAGCGGAGTTCTCGACGGCCTGTGGACAGCCCTGAAAGCCGAAGTTTTGCTGGAAGGCGGCCGGATCGTGTCGTCGAACTTCGATACCTATCCGCTGCTGCGCCAAAGCGAGGTTCCGCCGCAAATTGAGGTCCACTTTGTGGAAAGTGACCGCGATCCAACCGGACTAGGCGAACCGCCTGTACCCCCTGTGGCTCCAGCACTGGCCAACGCCCTGTATGCCGCCACTGGCCGCCGCATCCGGCAGCTTCCCATACGTCCTGAGCAGCTACAAGGCTAAAAATCACCCTCCCGAGCATAAGGATAGCTCCAAAGTACAACCTGGAGCGTAATGGACTTAAACCACGCCTGATGCATCTTTTCAACGTCTTCAGGCGCATGGCCCTTACGGGCTAAAAAATCCCGAATCGTCAATGTAATGGGTACGATAAAGGCAATCATGTAACGTAGCGGAATATGCGGTGGGGCCAAAACGCTATCGGTCTGGTTTTTTTTCGTTCGATGATGACGCAAACCAATCTCCATCTGATAGTTGAGCCAATCCTGATCGTAAGGCCGTTGACAAGTGTCCAAAATCCATTGACCAAAACGGCTGCGTACGCGGGCAAGGTACTCCTGAAGAGGCTGACCCTCTGGCCCCTGAAAGTAATAGATCAGATGGGGATGGCTGCCTACAAAGCCATACCAAAGGTCTAACACATCGTCAATCTGGTCTTTAAGCACCTCACCAGCCATCCGAAGGTAGCGCATATCCTCGTCAGTGAAAAGCACTGTCTGTTTGAGCTGCTCAAATTCCTTTAAAGAAAGCGGCGTGCGCGCTACGCTTGGGGCACCATAAGTATAGCCGGGAATCCCTCGGGTCATCATGGCAACACCTCAATGGTTAAGGATTGACAAAAGCAAGTTAATGCCCGTAGCTTGTATAAGTAAAATTTTTTGTTTTTCTAAATGAGATAAGAAAAAGTTATGGATCTGCGCGCATTACGCTATTTTCTGGCGGTGGCTGAGGAAGGGCATTTTACGAAGGCAGCTGAGCGGTGCTTTGTATCGCAGCCGGCCTTGTCGCAGCAAATCCGTAAGCTGGAGGAGGCTTTGGGAGAGGTGCTGGTGGACCGATCGACAACGCCAGTGCGGCTTACGGCAGCGGGTGAAGTGGTCGCTGCGCATGCCCGGCGTATGCTGGCCGAGCTGGAGGCTATGCGTGTGGCTTTAGATGAGTTGCAGGGCTTGCAGCGCGGAAACCTGGTGATCGGTGCGGTGCAAACCGTGCAAGCCTACCTGATACCCCAAGTGGTCACTTTGTTTGTCCGGCAATACCCGGGCGTGCGGCTGCAAGTGATGGCGTTGCCCGCTGATGAGGTAGAAGCGGGCGTGCTTGAAGGACGCTTTCAGCTTGGGCTGGGTTTTGTGCCGCCAACCCGTGAAGGGCTGGAGGCAAGCCCTCTTTTTGAGGAGGAGTTGGTGCTGATTACACCGCCAACGCATCCCTTGGCTGCGTGCCATAGGGCTTCCTTGCTCGAACTGAAAGCCGTTGAGCTGGTACTGTTGCCCACCACGTACTGCACGCGAAGGCTTTGGGATCGCTGGGCGCGGGCTGCAGGGCTGGAGCCCAAAGTGGCGCTAGAGGTGAATACGATCGAGGGGCTGCTTTACCTGGTGCGGACGTTAGGGTTGGCCACTGTGCTGCCCGAGTGGACGCTGCGCATCGATGCTGCCCAGGGCCTTAAGGCTGTGCGTCTACCTATGCCGCCGCCGCACCGAACGGTGGGTATGCTGCATCGCCAGGGAGCCTATCGTTGCCGGGCTACGCAGGCTTTTGAGGAAATGCTGGCCCTCTGGCTGGCTGCGGCGCGGAACGGGCATGCTGTTCGGGCGTGAAGGCGCCTTGCTGCAACGAGCTTTTTTAGAAGCATGCGTACGCTTAGGGAATCTGCCACTTCACTACCGCGCTGGCGCGTTTGGATACTGGCTGCACGGCCCAAAACGCTAGCGGCTTCTGTCGCACCTGTGCTCATGGGTTCGACCATGGCCTGGACCGATGGAGGATTTCACTTGCCTTCGGCACTGCTGGCGCTGGTTGGAGCCTTGCTGATTCAGATTGGGACAAACTTTGCCAACGACTATGCCGACTTTCTGAAAGGTGCCGACACAGCCATGCGGAAAGGTCCGCTGCGCGTTACCGCTGCAGGATGGGTAACGCCCGAAGCCATGCGGCGTGCTACGGCGCTGACGTTCGCATTAGCTGTGGTGGCTGGCCTTTACCTGATTTGGCGCGGAGGTTGGCCCGTGCTTGCCATCGGTTTACTTTCGATACTGTTCGGCATCCTGTACACCAGTGGCCGCTATGCGTTGGCTTATATAGGACTGGGGGAGCTTTTTGTATTGATTTTTTTTGGGCCTGTAGCCGTTGGCGGTACCTACTATGTGCAGACGCTCTCAATCACCAAGGAGGTGCTGGTTATGGGACTGGCGCCGGGACTGATAGCAACGGGCATTTTGCTGGTGAACAACGTACGAGATCTCGAAGAGGATCGGCATGCTGGAAAGCGCACACCAGTAGTCCGCTTTGGTCGAGCGTTTGGCGTTGGGCTGTATGCTTGTTGTCTTCTCGGAGCACTGGCATTGCCTGTTTTGTGGTTTTGGGCAACGTGGCGACATGGGGGTGCTATGGCTGTGCTCGCGCTGCTGCCTGCCACGGTGCGCGCTGTGCGCACGTTAGCTGAGCACACAGAGGCTGCGGTGCTCAATGCTTTACTGGCAGGAACTGGTCGCTTGCTCCTGGTCTACAGCGTCCTGTTTTCGATAGGATGGGTGCTAACCTAAACAAGGCATGTTGGCACTGGCTTCGCTTTGCCTTGCCGCTTCGTGCGCCGTTGCCTTCTGGCGGGCGCGTGCGCCAAGGAGGGGTGGTCATTGTTGAGGCAGAAGGCATGAGAGGCTGGGGAGAAGTAGCCCCGCTTCCAGGTTTGAGTCTGGAAACGCTTGAAGAAGCCGAGCAAGCGCTTAAGGCTTGCATCTGCCGGTTGCCAAACCAGTTGCCTGAGCATCCGGAGTTGCTTGCTGCAGTGCTCAAAGACGTGCTGCGGGCCGTTCCGGCTTCAGTCCGCTGGGGCATTGAGCTTGCCCTGGCGGGATGGATGGCGGCTTGGACTGGAAAGCGGTTAGACGCCTGGCTTGCGCCATCGCCTTTGCCCGTGGTAGCGGTCAATGCCTTGATCGCTTCAGAGGCAGATCCTTCTGCTTTGCTTGCCCTGCGTGAGGCAGGCTATAGCGTGGTCAAGCTGAAAGTTGGACGCCAGTCGCTTGCAGCAGACATCCAAAGGGTGCGACAGGTTCGAGCTGTGCTAGGACCGAAGGTAGAGATTCGGCTAGATGCAAATCGCGCCTGGAAGCTTTCGGAAGCACTGGCCTTTGCTGAGGCCGTTGCTGATCTGCACATTGCTTATCTTGAAGAGCCTGTCAAAAACGTAGAAGACTTGGCTGCATTTGCGCACCGAAGCCCCATCCCTCTAGCCCTTGACGAAACGCTAGCGGCTTTTCCAGAGCAGCCCTTGGCTAACTGGGCTTTTGCACGCGTTGTGGTGCTCAAACCGATGTGTCTTGGTGGCGTGTTTTGCGCGCTTGAACGCGCACGCGAAGCGCAGGCCCTAGGCATGCAAGTCGTTTGGAGCAGTGCCTTTGAAAGTGGCGTTGGTACGCGTGGCGTGCTGGCATTGGCCGCTGCCTCCCAAAGCCATGCTGCGGCCGGACTTGACCCGTACCGGTGGCTTGCGGCCGATACCGTTTGGCCTCCTTTAGCGCTAGGGCCAATCGTGTCGGTCCCCGAAGTGTTGGGTCAAAAGTTAACGTGTAATCAACGCATGCTCATGCATGGCTTCTCCGCGTGAATTCTTGTGTCCCCTGTTTCGCCGCTGGCAGACGCAGCCTGCGCATCCGTTCCTAGTGCACGGTACGAAAATTTGGACGGCTGCGGACCTAGAGTTTCGCGTGCGACAAATAGTAGCCCGGTTGCAGCAGGAAGGCGTGGCTGAAGGAAGACGGATTGGCCTTTGGGTAGAGGATCCTGTGCGTACGGTGACCTTGCTGCTTGCACTATGGCGCCTGCGGGCTGTGGCCTGTTTGCTAAGCACGCGCTTACCCGCCAGCGGCCTTGCTGCTTTTATCCGGCAAGTTGGTCTAGAAGGGTTGGTGGTAGATCGGCCAGTGACGGCAGAGATTCCGGTGTGGCCGGTGGAAGTGCTAGAAGCAGGTGGAAAAACGCTTGAGTGCTGTGCGCCGCTACTTACGCTGGACCAGCCGGCAGCAGTCTTTTTTACCTCTGGGAGCACCGGCGCACCCAAAGGCGTGCTGCATGCACTGGGCCAGCTGGTTTGGAGTGCGCGTGGAGCGCAGGCTATTTTTTCCCTCAAACCAGGCGACCGATGGTTGCTCGTTTTGCCGCTGTACCATGTTGGCGGGATGGGGGTGGTGATGCGTTGCTTACTTTATGGGGCAACCATCGTGGTTCCTGAACGACAGGAGCCTATAGGAGCGGCCATGGCACGCTATGGGGTGACGCACGCCTCGCTGGTGCATACGCAGCTTTGGAGGCTTTTGCGTGCGCATGACGGCCCACCACCACCGGCGTTGCGGGCTGTGTTGCTGGGTGGAAGCGCCGTGCCCGAAGCTTTGCTTGCGGAAGGCGTCGGGCGCGGATGGCCGTTGCACATGAGCTATGGCCTCACCGAAACCGCCTCGCTCGTGACCGTAACCCCTTCGGGAGCAACGCCCGAGGTGCTGCGCACCGCCGGCCGGGTGCTACCATACCGAGAAGTTCGGTTAGGGCACGATGGAACGATATGGGTTCGAGGAGCGGTCCGCTTTATGGGTTACGTGGAAGCCGGTCGTCTGGTGCAGCCTTTTGATCCAGAAGGATGGTTCGATACCGGGGATTTGGGGGCATGGGATGCCCAAGGATATCTGCAGGTAACGGGTCGCCGAGATAACCAGTTTATCTCTGGGGGAGAAAATATTCAGCCGGAAACCATTGAAGCTGCCTTGCTTCAGCTTAGCGGTATTGCACAGGCTGTAGTGGTGCCTGTTGCAGATGAGGAGTTCGGGCAGCGACCCGCAGCGTTTGTGCAGCTTGCCGAAGGCGCTGCTTGGGCACCAGAGCGTTGGCGTGCGCAGCTGCGCGCCGTGTTGCCGGGTTTTATGATTCCGGTAGCCTTTTGGCCATGGCCAATGCAAACCGCAGAAGGCGTAAAGGTGTCGCGTGCTTGGCTAGAGCGAGAAGCTGCGCACCGCTGGCAGCAAAAAGGGCAGCCTTAGGCCAACCGTTCCATCCAGAAAAAGAGGATATCATCCGCAAACGTGTCGACCTGACAGCAACTTAAAACGCTCGAGAGTAGCGTTTCGACCGGATCTTCGGAGCCAATAAGGTGCGGGGTAAGCTCAACGAGGCCTTTTTCACCAAACATTTCCCCTTGCGCGTTTCGCTGCTCAACAAGGCCATCCGTGTAGAGGAGCAATCCACCACCGCTCGGAATGGTCAACGTGATGTCTTGGAACGTCGCCTGCGCATCTAGCCCTAGAATCAGGTCGCTGTATTCGACCACTTCTGCTGTTTGTGCATCCTTTACCAGGATGGGACGGCAGTGGCCTGCATTGGCATATGTGATTTGGTGGCGTGCAGGATCCCAGCGGGCAATCAAGAGCGAGGCAAACGTTTCCTCCATGACGTTGTCTTGCATGAGCACGTGGTTGACCCGCTTGAGCAGCTCTGCCGGCGACTCAACGGTTTGCAACGTGGCATAGAGCGTGCCTCGAATGTAGCTTAAGAAGCTAAAGGCATAAAACTTGGCCTGGAGTCCTTTGCCCATAACGTCACCAATGGCCAAGTAAAAAGCGCCACTGGGGTGTTGCGTCCAGTCGAAAAAGTCACCACCGCCATACTCCCGAGGGCTGTTGTGGAAATAGAGACGATAGCCCGAAACGGTTGGCAAACGCTTGGGCATGAGTTTTTGGGAAAAGTCCTGGCCAATGCGGGCGTCGAGTTGCGTTTGAAAGTACTTGGTACGCTCAAGTAGGCGCTCAATGCGCGCCATAAGCTGGTCGATATCGAAAGGTTTGGTGATGTAGTCGTCGACACCCATACGCATGCCGCGTAAGCGGCTTTGTTCGTCGGCTTTGGCGGTTAGAAAGATGAACGGAATGGTACGGGTTTCCTTTCGGGCTTGCAGGGCCTGCTGCAAAGCAAACCCGTCCATTTTGGGCATCATGATATCGGAGATGATCAGATCCGGGATTTCTTCTTGGACGAGTTGTAGCGCTTCTTCGCCATCAGGGGCAGAGCGCACCCGATAGTGCTTGCCTAGACGGTACTCCAGAAGCCGTCGCAGCGTATGCTCATCCTCAACCACTAAAATGGAATATCGAGCCATGGATCTTCATCAGTTGAAACCTTAAAAGCCAGCCGGTGGCGTCCGTCTTTCAAGCGTATGTAGGTCAGCTCTTGCGTGCAGGCACGCATAAAGTGCAAACCCATTCCGCGCTCTGGAAAAGCTTCCGTGAGCGAAGGGTGAGATTTCAGCCGTCCGTTAAGATCAAATCCCTCCGAGTTATCGTCAATAAAGCACTCTACTTTACGGCCGTTACTGCGGAGCGTCAGTTGAATCGTAGGGGGCTGAGCAAACCGGGCGTGCTGCACCAGGTTGGCCAGCCATTCGTGAATGACAAGCCGGATGCGATAGCGCAGGTCCGTGTCTGCTGGCAACGGGAGCCCTGCAGCATCTGCCTCAAAAAGGGCATGTATCCGGTCGATGACCTCTTCCAGGTTTTCAAAGCGGTACTGCACTTCTTGCATTGCTGTTTAAAGGGGACTCTAAAAAGGTACCCCATGTCATTCCTGGAGGGCTTCTTTAGCCGCGTCGACCGTGGGAAACTGCCGGAAAACTTTGTACGTTCGCGTAAGCTGAACCACTACCTGAACAGGCCGCGACACGGCGGCAAAGACCACCTGGCCGTTACGTGGGGAAATCTGCCGGTAAAGGGAAAAAATGGCCCCTAGGCCTGTAGAGTCCAGAATGCCTGTTTCCGAAAAGTCTAAAATAAAATTGCGTACGCCCTGCTGGACGTACTCTTGGCATAGGCTCTTAAACTCTGCCGCGTTTCGAAAATCCAGGGCTTTGCCAACGTGCAGGACGACAGTTTCGGCGTTCAGGGGTTCAACTGCAAAACTCATGACTGACGGGTTGGTCATCATACGTTTTTGGGGCTGCTTGGGGGTAATAGGAGTATCGACACACCTGGGCCTTCTTTAAGGCCACAAAGCCAAAACCATAATCCTGGGCTATCAAACTCCATACCACCCAGATGTCCTATACTACAATCTTTTGACAGGAAAGAAAAGCCCTGAAAAAACCATGATAGAAATTGTGCACCAAATTCCCCGCAGCGACGCATTGCTGGGGATTGTACGTGCTGAAAATCTCCAAGCGAGCGTGTTGCCAGAAGCTTTTGAAGCTGCCTTGGCTGCACTCTTGGCTGCCCGTCAGCAGCCGCTTGCTCCAGAAGACGAAGCGCGCCGACAGGCAGTACGCGACCTGTTACGCAACGGCTCTTATAAGCCTACCGGACGCGCCAAGCCTGCCAGTGAATACCTGCTTCGAGCAGTGCAGGAAAACGCCTTTCCGCGCATTAACGCACCGGTGGATGTGGCTAACTTTATCAGCTTACGCGAAATGCTGCCAGTATCGCTTTGGGACCTTGATCGTGCTGCAACGTCGCAGTTTCGCTTTCGCCTAGGACGCAAAGGCGAAACGTATGTTTTCAATAGTGCAGCACAGACAATCGATTTGCACGACCTGATGGTGGGATGCCGCGTGGATGCCAAGACCGCATGCGACGAGCCTATTGTCAATCCCGTCAAAGACAGTCTGATGACCAAAACGCATGCGGGTACAACGCGTGTGGCGGCTTGCATCTACGCGCCTGCTTCGGTCGTTTCTGCAGCACAGTTGCAGGAAATCTGCCGTGAATTTGCCGGTTGGCTTCAGTATTGCGGATCGTCAGTACAAACGGCCTGGACTGTTCTTACGCCAGGCCAGCAGGCGGTAATATGAGATATGTAGTGCTGTTTTTGAGTGGACTCAGTTTGTTTGGAATCACCTGCGCGCGCCCGCCGTCTCCCGAGGTGATTGCAGCTGTGGCTGCTGAACAGGCCGCAGCGCAGGAAAGCCAGCAGGTAGACTATCGCTTATCCGTGGATGGGCAGCCCCGTTTGCAACTGAAGGCCGAGCGGATGCTGCGCTACGAAGCAGGCGACAGTGTGCGTATTGTACTCGAAGGCACGCCCGTTCAGGGATGGCTGTTTACCCCCGAGGGAGATACCAGCGCTCAATTGCAAGCACAACGTGTGATTTACAGCGAGGCTACCCGCAGGTTTGAGGCTGAGGGTAGGGTAGAGGTAACAACTGTGAAAGGCACGCGGCTGTGGACCGATCGGCTGCAATGGTTGGAAGCGCAGCAACGGCTTATAGCTCCAGGCTTTGTGCGCTTGGTATCGCCTACCGAACAGGTGGAAGGTTTTGCACTGGAAGCCGACGAACAGCTTGAGTCTTATCGCCTGCAACGCGTCAGCGGCCGCGTCCTTGTCGAAACCGCGTCTTCTTCCTAATGCGCTTTCGGATTTGCTTACGTGTACTAGGAGTGCTGGGACTCCTCATGGGGTGGAGGCTTCATGCGCAGCCAGCCGATACCAGCCGTCGGCCTGTATGGCTTCAAGCTGATTCCTTGATCGGAGGAGTGGATGCAGCCGGACGCCGCTTTCGATCACTTGTAGGAAATGTTTCCCTCCAGCAAGGCGAAACGCGCCTCTGGGCCCAGCGGGCCATCCAGTGGCCAGATCTTGAGCGCATTCGCTTCGTGGGAAACGTCCGCATCGTGGAGCGTGGCGACTCCCTAGCCGCAGATACCATCGACTACGATAGTCGCCAAAAAATTGGTCGCGCCCTTGGCAACGTGCGCCTTTGGGACGGTAGCGTGACCGTCGAAGCTCCGCTTGGATGGTACTATACCCAGGAAAAACGGGCTAGTTTTGAAGCAGGGGTACGCCTAGCCGACAGCGCGGCTGTTTTGACGAGCCAACGGGGCACCTACTGGTCTAGCGAAAAAAAAGCGGAATTTTATGGCCAAGTGCGCCTTCAGGGCCAAAGACGTTATCTCGAAGCCGATACGGTAATCTACTTCCGCGACACGGAAGTGGCATTGGCAAAGGGCCACGTCTTCATCATCCAGCAGGACACCCTGGATGAAGGCACGCTGAGGCGCACGTTGCTTTTTGGCAGGCAGGCTTTTAACAACGAGCAAACCGGTTATAGCCGTTTAGAAGGGCATCCCCTGTTGATCCTGCTGCGACAAGATTCTGCCCAAGCCCCAATTGATACGCTTTTGGTACGGGCAACGCAGCTCCATTTGAGCCGAGAAGATTCGCTGCGTCGCCTTGTGGCGCATGGCAGCGTGCAGCTTTGGCAACGCCGGTTGGCTGCCCGTGCGGATTCTCTGCGCTACGAACAGGTGCTCCATGAAGGTCGCCTCGTGCGCGAAGTAGTGCAGCTTTTTGGTCAACCGATCGTCTGGTTTGAGCATACCCAAATTACCGGAGATACCCTGCGCCTAAGCGGCGATGGCCACGCACGCGACACGCTGTGGGTTGCGCCCAACCCCTTTGTGGTGCAACAAGACACCGTCCTACAGCGGTTGCAGCAGCTTCGAGGAAGGCGGCTTGTAGGATACCTCGAACAGGATTCCCTCCGCCAGCTGGTTGTTGGACCTAACGCTGAGGCGATCTACTTTCTGCGCGACCGCAACGACTCGCTTCGAGGCGCTGTACGCATCTCCGGGGACGAAATCACGCTCTGGTTTGAACGCGAAAGCGTGCGCCGCGTACGCGTACAAGGCGGCGTGCAGGGCACGCAATATAGCCCTGACCAGATTCCGGAGCCTTTTAGGCTAGAGGGCTTCCGATGGCATCCGGAACTTCGGCCCAGTCCAGCTGATTTGCTCGAAGAAAACTGGATCCAGCATCGGCTGCAAGCAGAACCAACGCGCTTGCTAACCGGTCCTTTGGCACTGCCGGCTGTTGATCCCCGACGCTTATGAACAACATCCCCGACGCTGTAGAACTGCGCGCAGAAAACCTCTCTAAACGCTACCGTAAGCGCTATGTGGTGCAGGACGTCAGCTTGCGGGTGCGCCAAGGAGAAATCGTAGGGCTGCTCGGTCCTAATGGAGCGGGGAAAACGACCACCTTCTACATGATTGTGGGTATGGTGCGGCCCAATGCAGGCAAAATCTTTTTGGGCGACCGCGATATCACGCACCTACCCATGTATCAACGGGCTCGCCTAGGATTAGGATACCTAGCCCAAGAAGCTTCCATCTTTCGGCAGCTTACCGTAGAAGAAAACCTCCATGCTGTGCTCGAATTTCAGCCCCTAAAGCCCGCTGAGCGGCAGGCGCGTGTAGAGCAGCTTTTAAACGAGTTTGGCTTAGTGCGCGTGCGGCACCAAAAAGGCTACATGCTTTCGGGCGGTGAGCGGCGACGTACCGAAATTGCCCGTGCCTTGGCTATTCAGCCGCGTTTTCTGCTCCTAGACGAACCATTTGCAGGGATAGACCCGATCGCTGTGGAAGAGCTCATGGCCTTGGTCGCCGAGCTGCGCGCACGGGGTATTGGAGTGCTCATCACCGATCACAACGTGCACGAAACCCTGGCCATTACCGACCGGGCTTATCTGCTCTACGAAGGACGCATTTTCCAACATGGCACGGCCGAAGCGCTAGCTGCCGATCCTGAGGTGCGTCGCCGCTACCTAGGTGAAAAATTCACGCTCGAACGCTATCGATAATTGCGCGTGCCTTGCCGCCCAGCTTGAGCCCCCTTTAAAACGCCGAAACGTCGATCCCTCGCGCGCGAGCATAGGCCTGAAGCGCGGAAACACCCCCCTTGAAGGAGTAGGCTTCGTAGCCTTCGCGCTGCATAACTTCGGCCACATAGGCCGATTGAAGGCCGCGCGCGCAATAGAGCACGTAGAGGCGGTTGGGATCCAGCTGTCGGAATTGCTGCAAAAGAAGCCATGGATCCATGTGGCGGGCGCCTGGATAGTGCCAGTGCGCATAAAGCGCCTCGCTTTGGCAATCGATCACTTCAGCTCCCTCGGGTATGGTTTCAATAAACAGGTAGGGCGTGACCAGTTCTGAGGCGGAAAGCGAACGCAGATCGTATACCTCAGCTGCAGCCACAGCCGTTTCTAGCACCGAAGGGTCCAGCTTGGCCATTTCAGCATCCACTGTCTCCGGACGCGCAGCAGTTACGGGGCGATCAGGCGTCAGCGCGCAATACTCGCGTACGCGCTCCGAAAGCGTAGCGGTCCCCAGCTCGCGTGCCAAGCGGATGATCTCCTCTTTGTCGTAGGTCAGCAATGGCCGCAATACTGGAAGCGGGCAGGAGGATTCAATAGCCCTGAGATTCTTGAGCGTTTGCGAGGAAACCTGTCCGATAGATTCACCCGTGACCAGCGCCAGGGCACCACACCTTGGTGCCAGAAGTGCGCCGGCTTGATACATAAGCCGCTTGAGCACGACCTGCCAGTAAGCTGGGCGAACCTGCTGCCGCATGGCGTCGACCACTGGTCCAAAATCGACCGAAAAAAACCGGGGCTGCGTGCCAAAACTCCAGCTGTCGGCCAGCACTTTGGCCACCTGAAGTACGGCCCGCTCGTAGGCTTTGCCCCCTAAGTTGCAAAACAGGTAGTCGACAGCCACGCCTCGCCGCAGCATCAGCCAAGCAGCCACGGCTGAATCAAATCCTCCCGAAATGAGCACCAGCGCCTGGTCCTGACTGCCGATGGGAAGTCCACCTAGACCACGAATAGCATCGGTGTAAAAGTACGCTATGTCCTCCTGAACCTCAACGTGGACGGTAACCTCGGGCTGCGTTAGGTCTACACGTTCAGCAAAAGGAAGCAATGCCGCCCCTAAGGCCACTTCTACATCCCGAGAGCGGAAGGCATGGGTGCCGCGCCGCCGAGCTCTTACCGCAAAACGTCGCCCACGCACCTTTTCTGCAAAAGTGGCTGCGCCGTGTTGTACGATCTCGTCTAGGTCGGCCCGGGTGGTAAGCTCTATAGGAAGGATGGGCCCGATGCCTGGCACGTGGCGCAGCGCTTCAATGGTTTGCGCCGGCGCTGTTGTTTCAACCAAAAAAAAGCTCCAAAAGTCCTGCAATCGAAAGGGGATCTGCTGGCTGCGCAGTGCATCTTTGAGGTTGCGCACCAGCAATTGCTGAAATCGACGCCGCGTGCGGTTTGATTTGAGCGTCAACTCTGGGGCCGGTCGGATTAACAAGCGGGTAGGGACAGCGTTTGTCATGGGGCGTATGTGTCTATTTTGTGAAGAAATAGCTGGAAACCGCTTAGCCTAAAGAAAAGGGCAGAGTGCCACCTTTGATACAATCGGAACTCTTCGTATCTTTACACTCCTCTAAAGAACCACAGTCCATCGGCTTAGGATGCCGAGGATTGGCCGAAAAACATAGAAAGATTAAAGCTGGGTATGGTTGTCGTCATGCAGCCTGGGGCCACGGAGGCCCAGATTCAGGCCGTTATTGAACGGCTCAACGGCTATGGGTTTGACGTGCATCGCTCGACAGGAGTCAATCAAACTGTTTTAGGCGCCATTGGGGTCAAGCCGGACTTCGACGTGCGGCACATTAAGGTTATGGATGGGGTGGCGGAAGTCTATCGCGTCACAGAGCCCTATAAGTTTGCCAGCCGGACTTGGAAAAAAGAAGATACCAAGATCGAGGTCAACGGAGTTACTATCGGTGGACCGGAGGTGGTGGTGATGGCCGGTCCCTGTTCGGTGGAAAGCGAAGCGCAGATTCAGGCTACGGCTGCCCATGTAGCAGCCCAAGGGGCTACGTTCTTGCGTGGCGGGGCATTTAAGCCGCGCACCTCGCCTTATGCCTTTCAGGGACTGGGTGAGGTGGGACTAAAACTGTTGCGTGAGGCTGCCGATCAGCACGGGTTGCGCGTGATCACTGAGGTGATGGAAGTCAGCCAAATCGAGCTGATTTATCCTTATACCGACGTGTTTCAAGTAGGCGCGCGCAATATGCAAAACTTTGCACTGCTTAAAGAACTCGGCAAGGTCGATAAGCCGGTTTTTCTGAAACGTGGTCCAGCAGCCACGATCGAAGAATGGCTGATGAGCGCCGAGTACGTGATTGTCCATGGCAACCCACAGGTCATTTTGTGCGAGCGGGGCATCCGTACCTTTGAAACGCAAACGCGTAACACGCTGGACCTGTCGGCCATTCCGGTGGTTAAGCAAAAAAGCCACCTGCCTATTGTGGCTGACCCCAGCCACGGCACAGGGTTGCGCGACAAAGTGCTTCCTATGGCCCGAGCGGCTGTTGCAGCTGGTGCAGATGGTATCATGGTGGAAGTGCACCCCGACCCACCTGCAGCCAAAAGCGATGGCCCCCAGTCACTCTATTTTGAACAGTTTACAGAGCTGATGCGACAGATTCGGCTGATTGCGGCAGCCATCGGGCGCACGGTACGTGAACCGATTTCGGAAACTGTCTGAGTCGCTGTTCGTTGCGTACCCCGCACGGATCTGAGGGAAGCCGGCAAGTCTTTTGCAGGCCTGCAGTGCAAAGCCTGCTTTCTTTGAACGCTAAAATGGACATTTATGTGTGGCATTGTCGGTTATATCGGCACCCGACAGGCTGCCGAGTTGCTGCTTAACGGACTCAAGCGTCTGGAATATCGCGGCTACGATTCGGCAGGAATTGCCGTGGTGGGTCAGGGGCGCTTGCACGTCTACAAGCAAAAAGGTAAAGTCGGCGAGCTAGAAACCGCATTGCGCGCGCGGCTTCCAGAAGGCACGCTGGGCATTGGCCACACCCGCTGGGCAACCCACGGCGAGCCGAACGACATCAACGCCCACCCGCATGTCAGCAGCGATGGCGACTTTGCACTGGTGCACAACGGTATTATTGAAAACTATGCTGCGCTTCGAACGCGTTTGCAACAGAAAGGCTACGTGTTTCGGAGTGAAACCGACACTGAGGCCTTGGTGCATCTGATTGACGATGTGCGCCGGGCTACAGGCTTGCCCTTACCCGAAGCCGTACGCCAGGCACTTACCCAAGTGGTGGGGACCTATGGGCTGGCGATCGTTTCAGTTTCAGACCCCGATCTGCTGATTGCCGCTCGCAAGGGCAGCCCACTCATTTTAGGCATTGGCGAGGGGGAATATTTTTTAGCCTCGGATGCTGCACCCATTGTCGAACACACCCGTCAGGTGGTCTACTTGAACGATGGGGAAGTCGTTGTTGTGCGCCGCAGCGGCTATGAGGTGCGCACCATCGACAACGTGCTGCTCGAAAAAGAAGTCCACGAGCTGGAGTGGGACCTGGAGCAGATCGAAAAAGGCGGCTATGCGCACTTCATGCTCAAAGAAATCATGGAGCAGCCAGAAGCCTTGGAGAACTGCATGCGCGGCCGGGTCGACCTGGCGCACAACACGATCAAGCTCGGTGGGCTATTGGATGTCATGGACCGCATCCGAGCAGCCGATCGCATCATTATCTGCGCCTGTGGCACTTCGTGGCATGCCGGACTGGTGGGGGAATACCTGATCGAAGAATTTGCCCGCATTCCGGTTGAAGTCGAATACGCCAGCGAGTTTCGCTACCGCAACCCGGTTTTGCGCCCTACCGATGTGGTTATCGCCATTTCACAAAGTGGGGAAACGGCCGACACACTTGCCGCTGTTCGCGAAGCCAAGCGGCGGGGTGTGCTTACGCTCGGGATCTGCAATGTAGTGGGATCGACCATAGCCCGTGAAACCGACGCCGGCGTGTATCTGCACGTAGGTCCCGAAATCGGCGTAGCCTCCACCAAAGCGTTCACGGCACAGGTCACTGTGCTCGCCATGCTGGCGCTTAAGCTGGCTGAAGGTCGCACGCTCTCCGAGGCCGAAATGGCCCAAGCCTTGCGTGCACTGTCCGACATTCCGACAAAGGTGCGCCAGGTACTGGCCCTTGACGAAGAAATCCGCCGCATTGCCTACGTCTACCGCTACGCTTCGAACTTTTTGTACTTAGGGCGCGGCTACAACTTCCCTGTAGCGCTCGAAGGAGCCCTGAAGCTCAAAGAAATCTCTTACATTCATGCCGAGGGCTATCCAGCTGCCGAGATGAAACACGGGCCCATTGCTTTGATTGACCGTTTTATGCCCGTGGTGTTTATCGCGATGAAAGACCGCACCTACGACAAGGTGGTCTCCAATATCGAAGAAGTCGTGGCCCGGCAAGGATCGGTGATTGCCATCACCAACGAAGGCAATGGCGAGCTCGATAGGCTGTGTGAGTACGTGATCCGCATCCCCCCTACAGCGGAGTTTCTGACCCCACTGCTAACCGTAGTACCGTTGCAACTGCTGGCCTATCACATTGCAGTCATGCGGGGCTGCAACGTCGATCAGCCGCGCAACCTGGCCAAAAGCGTCACGGTGGAATAAGCGGCACCTGTCGTCTGCCTTGAGCGTTAGGAACGAGGGAAAGCACCAGCTGTCAGCGATGATTCCGAAGGCACCGTTGCAGGAAATCAAGCGTCGCTTTGAAGAAGTGACGCAAGCCCTGGCCAATCCCAACGTAGCAACCGATGCCCGGCGCCTGGCCGAGCTGGGGCGCGAACATGCCAGCCTGCGTGAGCTGGTAGAAGACATCGAAGCCTACGAGCGGCTACTGGCCGAACAAGAAAGCCTGCGTGAGCTCATTCGTACCGAGGAAGATCCAGAGCTGGTACGTCTTGCCCGAAATGAGCTGGAAGCACTAGAAGCACGCCTGCCAGCCATCGAAGAAGCCTTAAGGCTGCGACTTATTCCCAAAGAAGCTGTAGACCGTCGTAACGCCATCGTGGAAATTCGCGCAGGTACTGGGGGGGACGAAGCCGCCCTGTTTGCCGGAGACCTCTTCCGCATGTACAGCCGCTTTGCAGAACGCAAAGGCTGGGAAGTCGAAGTGCTCGATACCTCGCCTGGTGCAGTGGGAGGCTTTAAAGAGATCATTTTTCATGTTAAGGGGTCCGAAGTCTACGGCACGCTTAAATACGAAAGCGGCGTGCACCGCGTGCAGCGCGTACCTGCCACCGAATCTCAGGGGCGGATTCATACCTCGGCAGCCAGCGTGGTCGTGCTACCTGAGGCCGAAGAGGTAGATATCGAAATCCGACCCGAAGACCTACGCATCGACGTCTTCCGGGCCAGCGGTCCAGGCGGCCAGCACGTCAACCGGACCGAGTCGGCCGTGCGCATCACGCACATCCCAAGCGGCATCGTGGTTTCGTGCCAGGACGAAAAAAGCCAGCACCAAAACCGAGAAAAAGCGCTGCGGATCTTGCGTGCGCGGCTCTACGAAATCGAGCAAGAACGCCAACGAGCAGCGCGAGACGCCCTGCGCCGCGCTTCAATTCAGACCGGAGACCGCTCCGCCAAAATCCGCACCTATAACTTCCCACAAGACCGCGTGACCGATCACCGCCTAGAAGGAGAACAAAAAAACTGGCCCCTGCACCGCATTCTAGAAGGTGAGCTGGACGATTTGCTTCAGGCCCTCCAGACAGCAGAGCACGCCGAACGCTTGGCGCAGCTCAAGGCCTAATTTTTGGCAAAGAAGAACCCGCACGTGGCATCTACCGTTAAAACACCGTACTTTCATAAACCCCTGCTCTCACCTCTATGATGAGGGCATGATTTTCCAGAAAATCATTCCGGAGGGGAGCCTATGTCAGAAATTAAAAATTTCTACGAACTCACCTACATCATTAATGCCGCGCTGAGCGACGAGCAAATTAAAGAGGTGGTGCGCCGCGTCAACCAGTATATCGAAGAACACGGGGGAGAGATCGTTGAAGTGGATGAATGGGGCACGCGACGCTTAGCCTATCCGATTAACAAGCGGCGTAACGGCTACTACGTTAATTTGTACTTCCGAGCCCCTGCAGCGCTCATTGCTGCCCTGGAGCGGTTTTTAGAGATCGATGAACAGATCTTGCGTTACCTAACGCTCCGTATGGATGCCAAGATGCTGCGCCACTACGAGCGCCGCAAGCAACAGGCTGCGCAGCAAGCAAGCACCCTTGCCCTGGAAGTGGAAGAGGACGTAGAGGTCGAAGAAGAGGAAGAGGAAGAAGAAGAATAAACCCCGCACACGTACTATGGCACGTAAGCTGGATCTGGAATACGTCGATTATAAAGACGTAGAGTTTTTGAAGCGGTTTATCAATGAACAGGGCAAAATTCTGCCTCGCCGCATTACGGGGGTTTCGGCCAAAACGCAACGGCAGATTACCCGCGCCATTAAACGGGCGCGCCATTTGGCTCTGCTGCCGTTTGTGGTCGATGCCGTAAAATAAGCTTTTTTGCCTAGCCCGAATGTTGCTATGAAAGTATTGCTGCTGCAAGACGTAGAAAAGCTGGGTCACGAAGGAGAAGTGGTTACCGTACGGGATGGATACGGACGTAATTACCTTATCCCCAAGGGACTAGCTATTCAAGCAACGCCCAGCGTGCTCAAAGACCTGGCCGAGCGGCAACGCCAACAGGCGCGTAAGCGGGCGCGCTTGCGCGAAGAGGCCGACCGTATGGCGGCAGAGTTGGCCAAGACCGAGGTCGTGATCCGTGCCAAAGTGGGCGAAGAAAACCGCATCTTCGGTACAGTAACAGCCGCCCAAGTGGCCGAACACCTGTCGCGCCAAGGCTTTGAGATCGACCGCCGGCGTATCGAAATGCCCGAGGATATTCGTATGCTGGGCGTCTACACGGCCCGTATCCGGCTGCATCCGGAAGTGACAGCTACCGTTAAAATTCGCGTTGAACCCGAAGCCTCCGAGGGCTGACACCAGCTGCTAAGGTGGCAACAATTCGCAAAGGCGTTCGTTTTTCGGTAAAACGAACGCCTTTTTTATTTCTATGCGCATAACCATGAAGCTGCATTGGCTTCTTTACTTGCTGCTAAGCCTAGTGGGGATTGAGCCGCTACAAGCTCAGCGAGCAACCGACCTGGTGCAGTGGAAGGCAACCGTGCGGCCTGAGACGGTCGCTGTGGGCGATACGCTGGTCTTCTGGCTGGAAGCGACGATGGCCGAGGGATGGAAAATGTATGCCCTCGACTCGCCCCCGCCTAGCCGAGGCGTTCGACTGCGCTTTGGCACGTTGCCTGCAGGACTGGAGCAGGCAGGCGATGTGCGGCAAAGCCCACCAAAAGAAGGATACGACCCCAACTTTCGCGTCACCGTTCGCTACTTTGAACACCAGGCGGCAATTATAGCACCACTGCGCGTTGCGGATGCTGCTGAGCCTGGCGTGCGTACTGTGCAAGCTGAGGTCGAGTTCATGATCTGTAACGATCGGGTATGCCTACCGCCAACGCGGGTGCCCGTAGAAGCTGCCGTGCATGTTGTGGCACAAAAGGAAGGGATTGCAGCAGCTCCCAGCGCTCCTGTACCCCGTTTTGATCCGGTTATTCCGCCTATCGAGCCAGAAGCTACAGTGCCGCCTGGCCCCCAGGCTGCTGTCACTGCGGAAGAAGATGTGGCTGCGGCTCGGGCCAGTGGCTTATGGGGATTTTTACTGCTAGCCATTGGGGCCGGCTTGGCCGCTCTGCTCACGCCGTGCGTATTTCCCATGATTCCCTTGACGGTCTCGTTTTTCACGCACCATAGTGCTCGTCGGGATGTAGCCTTTCGCATGGCGCTGGCCTACGGACTTTCTATTGTGGTGTTGTTTACAGGACTGGGCGTGCTTATGGCGTTGCTGGTCGGCGCAGCCGGTGCCCAAACCATCGCAGCAAACCCCTGGATTAACCTGTTTATCGGATTGATTTTTATTCTCTTCGGCCTCTCTCTTTTGGGATTGTATGAACTGCGGCTACCTAGCGGTTTGGTGAATTTCTTTAACCGCCAAAGTCAGCAGCATGGTGGTTACTTGGGCGCCGTATTCATGGGACTTACGCTTACGCTGGTGTCGTTTTCCTGCACTGCGCCTTTTGTAGGGGGACTGCTGGCGGCTACAGCGTTAGGTGAATGGAGCTATCCCATTGTGGGCATGGTGGCTTTTAGCCTGACGTTTGCGCTCCCCTTTGTGCTGTTTGCACTGTTCCCACAGGCGCTTCAGGCGCTGCCGCGGTCGGGGTCCTGGATGAACACCACCAAGGTCGTTTTGGGCTTTGTGGAATTGGCTGCAGCGCTCAAGTTTTTGTCCAATGCCGACCTGGTCTGGGGCTGGGGACTATTGTCTCGCCCGCTAGTGATTGCTTTCGTTTCGGTATTGTTTTTCTTAACCGGCCTTTATTTGCTCGGCAAATTACGCTTGCCCCACGAAGCGCCCGTAGAAACCGTTGGTGTAGGTCGACTGCTGACGTCGGTACTGTTTTTTGGACTGTCGCTCTATCTGCTACCGGGCTTGCTGGGTGCGCCGCTAGGACGGCTTGATGCCTACCTGCCCCCTCGAAAAGCGAACGATGTTGGACTCGCGGCTCTCTTTCAGGCAGGCGGCATGGCCCCGGTAGCTGACCTGTTCGACTGGCATGAAGCCATTGAACCCGCATTTGCCGAAGCAAAGGCAAGTGGTAAGCCGGTTTTTGTGGATTTTACGGGCTACACCTGCACCAACTGCCGAGAGATGGAGGCCAACGTTTTTCCCCATCCTGAGGTAGCTCGGCGGCTTCGAGAACAGTTTGTACGCCTACGGCTCTATACCGACGATGTTACAGAAGGGCCGGCCTGGCAGCGCTATCAGCTCCAGCTAACCGCCACCGTGGCCCTGCCTACGTACGCCATCGTCTCTCCTGAAGGGCAACTGCTAGCACGGCACGTGGGCATGGCCTCGGCAGAAGAGTTTGTGGCTTTTCTCGATCGTGGACGGGCAATGTTTGAGCAGCGCATGGCCCAAAGGGCCATGACGCCTGCTTCCCGGTCTGCGACAGCCGCACTGCGCGACGATGCCTAAGGAGGTTTCCCCTGAAATTCTAACGCGACAAGCCTGGCGGCTGGTTGTGCTGTTGGGCGTGGTGAGCTTGCTGGCCGACCTCACCTACGAAGGCGCGCGGAGTCTGATTGGACCCTACTTAGGATGGCTGGGCGCTTCGGCTGTAGCTGTAGGTGTTGTTGCCGGCGCAGGGGAGTTGGTGGGCTACAGCCTACGGCTGTTAAGCGGCTACCTCAGCGACCGCACACGCCGCTATTGGACATTCACCCTACTGGGTTATGGCATCAACTTGCTGGCCGTTCCTGCACTGGCCCTGGCCGGGCGTTGGGAGGTGGCTGCGGCTTTGATTGTGGCTGAGCGGGTAGGCAAGGCATTGCGTACGCCAGCACGGGATGCCCTGTTGGCTTATGCTACAGCGCACGTAGGACACGGCCGAGGATTTGGGTTGCACGAAGCACTGGATCAGATCGGCGCCGTTGCTGGACCGCTTTTCCTAAGTGGCCTGCTTCTGACCGGAAGTGGCTATCGCGAGGCCTTCGCCATGCTGCTTTGGCCTGCTTTGCTGGCTTTGGCGGTGCTGGGATGGACTTGCCAACAAGCACCACATTTTCACGACGCGTCCGATACATCGCGCTCTGAACACACCCGGCCTTTGCCACGCCTGTTTTGGCTCTATCTTGCGGGGGCTGCATTACTGGCTGCGGGGTATGCCGATTTTCCGCTGATTGCGTATCACTTCAGACATGCCAACGTGCTGTCAGAAGCGCATATTCCACTTGCCTACGCTTGGGCTATGGCGGTCGATGCCCTGGCTGCCGTAGGCTTAGGAGCGCTATTTGATCGCAAAGGAATATTGGTTCTTGCCATTGCGATAGCCTCCGGAGCTGCTGCTGCGCCATTGGTTTTCTTGGGGGGTAAGGGGGCTGCTTGGGTAGGTATGGCCCTCTGGGGCGTAGGCATGGGCGCACAAGAGTCTATTTTGCGGGCTTCCTTGGCCCAGATGATTACGCCAGCACATCGCGGAAAAGCTTTTGGTGTTTTTCACGCTGTTTTTGGTCTGTTTTGGTTTATTGGAAGTGCTGTGCTGGGCCTGCTCTACACCACATCGCGCGGGGCCCTGGTCGCTGTAGCGACTGGCCTCCAGCTTGTTTCAGCCATTGTGTTTGGCTGGCTTGCCCTTCAGCCAAAGCGATAAGGGCTGCGGCGCAATAGAACAAGGAAAAACGGCACGCCACACAGGGCTGTAACTACGCCGACAGGCAGCTCAGTCCCGGACAAAAGCAGGCGGGCAACTAAATCAGCCCATAGTAAAAAGAGGGCCCCCAGCAGAAAACTGAGCGGCACAACGCGGCGATGGGGTACGCCCACCAAGGCACGTACGGCATGCGGCACAATTAGCCCCACAAACCCAATGATACCTGAAAAAGCCACCAGCGTGCCGGTTACCAACGCTGCCAGCACGATCAACAGCCGCTTGGTCCATTCCACCGATAATCCAAGCTGTGCAGCGGACTCTTCGCCCAGGAGCAACAAGTCCAGTGGACGTGCCAGCAGGATCAGCGCCAGTAAGCCAAGCATGGCGGCCAAGACTGGAAAAGGCAGTATCGACCAGCGGGCCCCACTGAAAGACCCTAAAAGCCAGAAAAGGACTGCACGCAGTTTGTCAGGATCGGGTGAAGCAAAAGTCACAAACGAAGTTACCGACGCCATAAGTGCCGAAATGGCCACGCCTCCGAGCAGCAAGCGCGGAATCGACAGGATACCGTTTTGCCGAGCAACCAAGTAAACCAAGGTGAGGGTAAGCAGAGCGCCAAGAAAGGCGGCCAAGGGCATCGACAGCATGCGTGAAAGCAAAGGCGGCAACAAACCAAGATAAAAGAGCGAAGCGCCAGCGCTAGCACCACTCGACAGGCCTAAGATGTACGGTTCAGCCAGGGGGTTGCGTACCAGGGCCTGCATGGCTACGCCGACAATGGCCAGTCCCCCACCCGTTACCGAAGCCAACAGCACGCGAGGCAAGCGCAGTTGCCAGACAATCCGCTCGGCGATTGGATCCCCCCGACCCAGCAAAGCCTGGAGAACCTCGGCCGGTGCGAGCAGAACACTACCGAGTGCAACGCCCGCTACGATCGAGAGGCTTAGGAGCAAAAGTAAACCCAAACCCAAAACAGAAGGCCGCAGCCTCATGGCACTGTAACAAGATCTGGGTGTAAGCAATGGGCTAGCGCCTCTAGCCCAGCAATCAGTCGCGGCCCCGGGCGTAAGATCCAAGAGGGCTCAAGGCCACAAATGCGCCCCTGGCTAACCGCCGGCACCACATCCCAACTTGGATGACGCTGCAGCAAACGCGACGGCTCATAGTCAGTCCCCATCGTCACTACAATTACTTCAGGTTTGGCTTGGAGTACAAACTCATCGCTGAGTACGGGTCCAGCTACAGGTAGTGTAGCTGTCAGACTTTGCCCGCCAGCGCGCGCAATAAGATCGTGCACGTAGCTGCCTTGCCCAAAAGCATAAAGTGTTTCGTCACTGATAAGCAGTAAAACCGAAGGCCGTCTTGGCAAGGGATCTAAGGCGGCTTGCAAATGCAACAAGCGTGCACGTAGCGAGTCGACGGTGCGTTTGGCCGCTGCTTCTGTGCCGAGCATTCGGCCTGTCGTCAGGATTGCTTCAAGTACGTCCTCGAGTGTAGCGTAGGAAAAAAAGTAAACCGGAAGGCCCAGTGTCGCAAAGGTGGCGGTATCGCGCGGGTTATTGACTTGGTCGGTGGCCAGCACCAAGTCGGGTTTGAGAGCTACGATAGCCTCAAAGTTGACTGGAAGGGCGCTGAAGCGGGGCAGCGTGTCAACCGCAGGCGGATAGTCGTCCGCCGTGGTGACCCCGACGAGCAGGTGTCCAGCACCAGCGGCAAAGACAATCTCGGTTAGGCTGGGAGCTAACGTGACGACGCGACGCGGCCAGTGTGGAAGTGTCACTGTCCGTCCTAAATCATCGGTATAGTGGAACGCCGTTTCCGAAGAACGCTCTGAAGGGGTGCAGGCCCACAGCCCAAGCAGCAGCAGTCCCAATATCCAGCCAAGATCGCGGAAAGACATGCCCAGATTATTTGTACATCGATGCTGAAGGTTTGCAAAATAGCACACCGACGGATGAAAAAAAGCAAAACTTCCCGTGGAGTTTCGTAAGGTACCTGGGCAAGGTGTTGTATTGCAGGCCAAATGCAAAGGGGTTACAAAATGAAGGGGGTAAGCGCGTAACACGCCCCTTTGGCTATAGGCATATTTTCTGATCGAAACCCCTTCAGTTCAAAGTTACTTCTGCCGATACTCTACTGTGTACGCGGCGATGTTTGGTCGACCAACCCATTACCAATCTACACCCCCTGACCGATGGCGAAGGCATGTGTGTTTGTCGTGGATGATGAGCCCAAACTGGGCGAACTGTTTGCAAGTGTACTGCGAAGGGATGGCTATGAGGTGCGCGCATTTGTGCATCCTCAGGTGATGTTGGAAGCCATTGAGGCTGGTGAGCAGCCCGACGTCGTACTGGCCGATTTGATGATGCCGGAAATCAACGGCATCGAACTGCTTGAGGTTTTTCGGAAACGGCGGCTTAACGTGCCCGTCATCATTATGACGGCCCACTCCTCCATTCAGACGGCCGTCGAAGCGATGCGCCTAGGAGCCTTTCACTACCTGCAAAAGCCGATCAATCTTGAGGAAATGCGCATGCTGCTCAAAAAAGCGCTCAACCTCTACGAGCGCGATCCCGTGCGGGAGCAGCAACGCCTAGCTGAACAGCAAGCCTATCCCATCTCAGGTATTCTGGGGGAAAGCGAAGCTATCCGCCAAGTGCGCCAAACCATCGAAATGCTTCGGGATGTACCCAACACGATTGTCCTCATTCGTGGCGAAACCGGTACAGGCAAAAACTTGGTTGCCCGCACCATTCATCACAACTCCACCTACAACGCAGGCCGTTTTGTAGAGATCAACTGTGCAGCGCTGCCGGACAACTTGCTCGAGGCTGAGCTGTTTGGCTACGAGAAAGGCGCGTTTACCGATGCCCGAGCTTCTAAGCCAGGCTTGCTTGAAGTAGCCGATGGGGGCACCGTGTTTTTGGATGAGATCGACTCCATGAGCCTGGCGTTGCAGGCTAAGTTACTTTCTTTTCTTGAAAGCCGGACGTTTCGTCGATTGGGTGGCATCGAAGATATCCGGGTGACCACCCGCATCTTGTGCGCTACAAACGTCAATCTAGAGCAACTTGTGGCAGAACGTAGGTTTCGTCAAGACCTGTTTTACCGCATTAACGTGGTGAATTTATACCTACCGCCCTTGCGCGAAATGGGGCGTGATATTTTGCTAATCGCTCAAGCTTTTGTGCGCCAGTTTAATGAAGAGCTGGGACGCAGTGTCAAAGGGTTTACACCTGAAGCCGAACAAAAGCTACTAAAGCATTCCTGGCCCGGTAATGTGCGGGAATTGCGCAATGTGCTCGAGCGGGCAATGATCTTTACCAAAAAGACCTGGATCGATGCTGACGATCTGCCTCTCCAACCTGCTAGCGTGCCTTTAGCATTGCCGGTATCCAACGGGATCTTTTACTTCCCCAGCGGAAGTACTTTGGAAGAACTGGAAAAGGCTTATATCCTCCATACCCTGAAGCACTACAAAGCCAGCTACGCGGAAGTGGCCCAAATACTTGGAATATCCAAAAAAACGCTTTGGGAAAAGCGCAAGCGCTATAATCTCGATAAAGAGATTGCCCATCTATAGGCACGGAATCTAGCCTGCTTTCCAAAGCGTAGGAAGCCCCTCAACCATAAGATGTAGCAATGGGGAGCTCCTTCTTATTTTTAGCCTTAGGGTTAAGCGGGTTGTACCTTGGTGCTGAAGGACTGGTGCGTGGCAGTGCAGCATTGGCGCTTCGACTGGGAATTGCCCCGCTGATTATCGGTTTGACGATTGTTTCTTGGGGCACCAGTAGTCCGGAAGTCGCTCTGAGCGTGCAGGCTGCCTTGCAGGGAAAAGGAGATGTGGCTGCGGGCAATGTCATTGGATCGAACATTTGTAACATTGCGCTCATTCTGGGCCTGGCGGCCCTTTGGCAACCCCTTCAGGTGCAGGCGCGACTGGTACGGCTCGATGTCCCCTTGCTTGTTGGCATTTCGCTTTTAGCTGGGGCAATGTTGCTTGACAAGCATTTAGGACGAGGCGAAGGGCTGGTTTTGTTGACACTCATGCTCGCTTATGTCACGCTAAACGTATGGATGAGCCGAAGAGAACTGCCAGACTTGCTGGAAGAAGGGAAAGATCTTTTGCCCAAACGACTGCAACATCCCCTGTTCGAAGGTGCTCTGGTCGTGGTTGGGTTGGGCCTGCTAATCCTTGGGGGAAGATGGTTCTTAGCAGGGGCAGTAAGCCTTGCCCGCACAGCTGGACTTTCAGAGGCGTTTATTGGCCTAACGGTCGTTGCTGTAGGTACCAGTCTGCCTGAGCTGGCCACCTCTATCGTGGCTGCGGTGCGTCGCGAGGCTGATATTGCCGTAGGCAACGTCGTGGGATCTAACCTGTTTAACCTTCTCACGATTTTAGGTTTGGCCGCTGTTGTTCGTCCCCTACAGACCTACGGCTTGCAACAGGTGGATTTGTTGGTGATGAATGGGCTAACGTGGCTGCTGCTGCCGATTATGTGGAGCGGCCATCGCATCCGCAAAGCAGAAGGAGTGGTGCTCATAGGGCTATATATAGGCTATCTGCTGTTTCGAGCAGGTGTTTAATTTGCAACAGTTAAGTTACTTTTAATCATAAGGCCTGATTTTTTAATTTGTCTTATAGAGAAATGCGCCTGTTTTGTCGTAAAAAAAGCTTCTGAAAACGCTGATGATTGTGCATAAGATCATCGGCGCAGGCTCACCCAAGTTAACCTAAAACAAAACAGACCCAGGAGGTAGCGTTATGCGAGGTGCTTTATGGATAGCGGGGCTGGTGCTGGCCGGTGGACTGATTGCTGGCTGTGCCAGTGCCCCTACGCAGCAGCTTGAGGCTGCACAGCAGGCCTTGCAGGCGGCCGACAGTGCAGAGGCCGACGTGTATGTGTCTGACTTGTATCGTGCAGCCCAGGACTCATTGGCCGCTGCTCAGGTTGAAATTGAAGCGCAGAATGCCCGCTTTGCGCTAACGCGTAACTATGAGCGGGCCGAACGGTTGCTCCAGTTTGTGGCGGAAACCGCACGACAGGCCACGGAGCAGGTAGCCCAGAAGAAGGAAGAAATGCGGGTTGAGGCCGACACGCTCCTGGCCGAGGCGCGCCGGGCACTGGAGCAGACCAATGAGCTGCTGAAGCGGGCGCCGCGAGGCAAGGAAGGCGCTGTAGCGCTGGTGTCGATCCGCGAGGATGCGAGCAGCGTGGAAGGCCAGATTAATGAGGCCGCTGCCGCGTTGCAGAGCGGGGATATCTTCCGTGCCCATCAGCTGGCACAGCAGGCCCGTGACAAGGCTGTGGGGTTGGTTGAGGAGCTGAATGCGGCTATTGCCAAGACGCGGCCCGGACAGGGTAGCTAACTTGCACATGCTCCGTAAAAAGACGCGTAAAGCCCCTGGTTTTCGAGGCGTTTCCTTTTGGAGCGCACAGAGACCAGGGGCTTTTGGTCTTCTTAGGTCTCGGAAGCGGCGTTGGTGGTGGCGTTTAGGGGTACTGAGCTTAACCTTAATGCCCATGGGGGGGGCGCTTTACGGCTGGATCAAGCTGCGTCAAAGCCCCTATGTCGCTTTTGAGGCTGCTCGAGAGGCTCTAGCGCAGGCACGTGCAGCACAAGCTGAGCGTTATGCCGCTTCGTTATGGGAGCAAGCGCAGCGCTCCTGGAAACAAGCGCTGATGCAGTGGCAAGAAGCCAATCAGCGCTGGTGGGCCTGGCAGCAGTATGCGCAAGCGCAAGCCGTAGCGCGACAGGCCGAACAGCAAGCCTGGGCAGCTGCACGACGAGCGGAACAGGTGCGCGACTCGCTCTACCATCAAAGCCACCAGATGCTGCGTCAGCTGGCGCCCCTGCTGGATTCCCTGGCACAATGGCTGGAAACTTTACCCTATCGATCGGCATGGAGCCAGCAGTTTCAGGAGGCCCAAACGCATTACCATACCGCACATAAAGCTCTAGAAAGCGGAGACCTGTGGGTTGCCTCCGAGCAGGCAGCAGCAGCGCAGCATCGCCTCCAGGTGCTCGAAGAACAACTACGAGACTACGTCAGCCACTACCTAGCGCAACTGCCCACTTGGCGGCAATGGGTTGAAGAAGCACGTCAGGAAGCCCGCCGTCGTGGAAGCCTGTTGCTTGTGGTCGATAAAATGGCTCGCCGGTGCTACGTTTATCGCGGCACGCAGCACCTCGCTACTTTTACGGTAGAGCTTGGGCCGAACTGGATGGGGCCTAAGCTTTATGCAGGCGATCGCGCAACGCCGGAAGGCAAGTACCGCGTTATTCGAAAATTGGGACCAGGAGAAACGCGTTACTATCGGGCTCTGCTGCTAGATTATCCAAACGAGGTCGATCGGGCACGCTTTATCCGAGCGCGACGAGAGGGTAGGTTGCCCCCGAATGCCCAAATTGGCGGACTCATTGAAATACATGGCGAGGGGGGACGGGGTGTAGATTGGACAGAAGGCTGCGTGGCATTACGTAACGAAGAAATGCGCCAGCTTTTTGAATTGGTTCCTGTAGGCACCCCTGTGGTTATTGTGGGAGCCCTGGAATCTTGGCCAATCTTGCGCCTAATGCGCAATCCGACAGCAAACTATGGACGTTAAGCAGAAAGCCCAACGTTTGGGCATGGGCACCGGACTGCTGCTCATGATCATGGCGGCAAGTCTGGCGCCTAAGGTACGTGAAATGGCTTTGGGGGTAATGGCCTGGATGGCACAGCCCCCGCTGCCTGAGACCGCTTGGGCCGCTGCAGAAGAAGATAAGCAGCGCCTGGAGCGGGAAGTGGCGCGCCTAGAGCGACGACTCCTGAGGCGGCGTCCACGCGATGCCTACTTAGTGGTCAGTACAACGGAAAATCATTTCTGGCTTTACAAAAATGGAAAACTGATTCGTGAAGGGCGTTGCTCTACAGGAAGCTATGTCTACCTCAAGGGTAGTGGGGGTAAAAGCTGGCTGTTTCAAACCCCACGCGGACAGTTTTTTATCCAATCCAAGATCGTCAATCCCGTTTGGCATAAGCCCGACTGGGCCTTTGTGGAAGAGGGCAAACCGATCCCTCCACCGGGCTCCCCAGAACGTTATGAATATGGAGTGCTGGGGCGCTACGCTTTGGCTATTGGGAATGGGTACTTGATCCACGGCACCCTTTACCAGCGCCTATTGGGCATGCCCGTAACGCATGGATGCGTGCGTTTAGGCGATGACGACCTAGAGGCTGTTTACCGGACGCTGCCGGTGGGCGCACCGGTGTTTATTTACTGAAAAAATGAAGCTGCGTTTTACGGCATTCCTACAAAAGTTGCGCACCCAGCCTTACAAGGCTATGGTGCGCCATAAAGCGTTTTGGCTTTGGGCGGTAGGGCCTTCGTTGGGGGTGTTACTGCTTTTGAGCCTTTTGCCATTGCTCTTTAGCCCACGCACTGCGCCGCTAAAGCCACTGCCGCCATCGCTGGACTCTCTGCAGGTGTTGCGCCAGGTACTTGAGCAGCGTTTAGAGATGGCTGCAACGCGCCAGGTAGGGCTTGTAGTAGACCTGGTGGAAGCGCGTTTGGCTTTGGAAATTGGCGGTCTGCCGGTGCGGGAAGTGGCGGTTAGCGTGCAGAAGCGACCTTTGCGCGCACTGCTCAGTACCCAGGAGAAGCCTTATATTTTGCAGGCCTATCGAGCCTCTATTCCTAAGATCCCGATCACCGAGGTAGAAGCGCCGCGCGACACCCTAGAGGCGCAGAGCCGTCCACCCATTTTGCCGCCACCGGAGGATTCTGGAGGGGTGTGGGTGTACTTGCAGTTTGATCAGGGTATTGAGCTTTGGCTCTTGTCGCCACCTGCCACGCTCAGCGAGCAGGTAGCTCGCTGGGCCTTTATGTTGAGTACCCACTTATGGCGTGAAGGACGACTGCTTGCCAGCCTGCTGCGGCGACAACCGATGCCTGTTCCGTTATCCATCATGCTCGAGATGCCGGCTGCTGACGTACGTGCTGTATTTCGAGCGTTGCCCGACAGCGCGCGTCTAGCGCTTCGCTACTAAGAGGGCTCAGAAGCGCCTGTAGGAGGACGCACAGGCGCGGCACGTCGTATCCGCAGGCGCCGTCCCCAAGCCGAAGCAGTACGTCGCACCTGCTCCAAGCGGGGTAGGGGAATAGGCAAGGGTACAGGATGGAGCAAAAACCAGCCCATGCGGAAAAGCCAAAGCGGCCAAAGCACCAGATAGTTTAACAAGCCAAACACCTGTAGAAAAGCTAGCCGTGTTGCCGCGCCTAAGGCAATGGCCGCCATTGCGGGCCCCAGAACCAGCCCCATCTGAGCTAGGCTAGTAGGCCATACGGGCAAGCGGTGGCCCAGCAAGCTGACTACAAAGATCCATAGACCTACGCCCGCCATTTCTAGCCATCCTCGGGGGATGCGTTCCATGAGCACCTGCAGCCACCCGGCCCATCCTCCAGCTAAAAAGGCCAGCGTGCCAGAAGCTTCTGGGCTGGCATCGCGCCATAGATTGGTTTCATAGTCTGCTTGCCAGAAGCTGAGGATGGCGGTTAGCGCAAAGCCCAATTGGGCAATTCCCCCGGTCCAGTGTACAATAGGCGTATCTAAGGTCTGCAATCGTTGCTGCACGGCAGGAATTAAGGCCAACCCCAGCAGACCCATGATTGCCAGCAGGTAGTCGACAAGCACGTGGAGCCAAAAGGGGACTACCGATACCTCGGCTGGCGGTAGGAAGGTGGTAAGCAGGAGCGCAGCAAAGAATAATGCAGCCATAAGCAGCGCACTGTAGCCCCCCCACCGCTCCATACGCGCAGCATACACCATAGCGCTATAACGCCTCCTATAGCAGTAAGCCTCTTTCCCGATCGGCTGCCCTTTCGTCCGAGACATGCTCGGACTCCGCACGATGCCGCCCGGCGTGCCTACAAGGCCAGGGTCAGTCTATCGGGAGCCTGCGGCATACAAGCACCAATGAAACGCAGCACGCGCGCCAAAGTTGGGCCCTGCAAGGGAAGTTATGACTTTTTTTCTTCTGCTATGGGTAAATCTAGGCGATACCCATAGCCCCGAATGGTACGGATAATGTTTTTTAACCCATACGCTTCCAGCTTGCGTCGCAGAAAATGCATGTAAACGTCGACCATATTGGTTCCTGTATCGAAATTTAAGCCCCAGACGTGGGCCAAGATTTCCTGGCGCGAGCAGGCGATATTCGCACGAGACAGCAGAAAATCCAGTAGAGCAAATTCGCGTGGGGTGACCTCAACTTCCTGGTTATCTACAAAAAAGCGATGGGCGGCACGATCCAACCGCAGGCGCCCAACTTGTTGGACGAGGGGAGCATTGGGCGTAGCGATAGCAGCGCGCACGTCGCGCACCAGGCGTCGGTAGGCTATCTGGTGCGCTTGAATCAATGCGGGCTGCAAAGGAAGCGTTAACGCAGCATCCGCACCGGCAACCAGTGCGGCAATCTGGGCGTCAGGACCGCTGCGGTATAGGGCAATGAGCGGAGCTACGCCTTGTTGTCGCAAATAAAACCCTAAGGTGTTAATAAGAGGGGCCATTGCAAGCTGCCAGTCGACAAGCACCGCGCTCGCTTCACAAGCGGCTTGCAGCAGGGCATGACCCTGCTCCGAAAGGGTACGGTTGGGGTTGCTTAGGGCTTTTAGGCTAAATACCTGCACGGTGTGCGGTGGAGGGCAACTGAGTTGAACTGCCGTTACGAGCAAGGGATCGTCAGTGATTAAAAAAAGCCGTAACGGCTCCGAGGCAGTTGCCGTCGGTAAAGGACTGGCTATGGTATTACTTGGCATACGAGACCGAGCGTACTTCGCGGATGACAGTCACTTTAATCTGGCCCGGATACTGCATTTCACTTTGGATTTTCTTTGCAATGTCAATGGCCAGTTGCTCGGCTTGGGCATCCGAAACCAGACTGTGGTTCACAATGACACGCACTTCACGGCCGGCTTGAATGGCATAAACGCGTTCTACACCCGCGAATGAACTGGCTAGCGCTTCTAGTTTTTCCAGTCGTTTGATGTAAGCTTCAAGTGCTTCGCGCCGGGCGCCTGGCCGTGCACCTGAGATCGCATCGGCCGCTTGCACAATAGGCGCAATCAGCGTCGTCATCTCAATCTCATCGTGATGTGCACCTACGGCATTGCACACCTCAGGGTCTTCTTTGTACTTGCGGCACAGCTCCATGCCCACCAGTGCATGTGGCTGGTCGATGTCTTCCTCAACCACCTTGCCAATGTCGTGTAGCAAACCTGCACGACGGGCTTTTGCTGCATCAAGCCCTAGCTCAGCTGCAATCAAGGAAGCAATCCGCGCTGTCTCAATAGAGTGCGCTAGCAGGTTCTGCCCGTAGCTGGTGCGATAGCGCATGCGGCCAATAAGCCGGATGAGCTCAGGGTGCATACCGTGTAGGTTGAGCTCGATCACGGTGCGCTCGCCCGTCTCGAGAATCTCCTCCTCGATTTCGGCCGTAGCTTTTTCAACCACCTCTTCAATGCGGGCCGGATGGATGCGGCCATCCTGGATCAGTTTGGTTAGTGCCAGGCGAGCAATCTCTCGCCGGATTGGATTAAAGCCAGAAAGAATTACAGCCTCAGGCGTGTCGTCGACAATGACTTCGATGCCAGTAGCCGCCTCAAAAGCACGGATATTACGACCTTCGCGCCCAATGATGCGGCCCTTCATTTCGTCCGACTGGATGTTGACCACCGAGACGGTATTTTCGATAGCATGGCTGGCGGCTGTACGCTGGATGGCCGTTAGAATGATTTTTCGGGCTTCGCGATTGGCTTTCATGCGGGCCTCATCGCGGATTTCTTTGATCATGGAGGCTGCTTCGAGCTTGGCCTCTTCCACCATTTGAGCCAAGAGGACTTCACGGGCCTCCTGCCGCGTCATACTAGCCAGTTGTTCAAGCTTGCAAAGCTGCTCTTCCTGCAGGCGCTTTAGCTCTTCCTGCTTTTGGGTCAGCGCTTGCTGTAGGTCGCTTAGCTCGCGTGTGCGTTGCTCCAGCATAGCCTGTTGGCGCTGGAGGGTTTCCCAGAGGGTTTGCACCTGCTGGTGCAGTGCCTCAGCCTGGCGCACCTGAGCATCTGCTTCGCGGCGTAGCGCTTCGATGGCTTCGGCTGCCTTAGCGAGCGTTTTTTCACGTTCATTAACCCGAAGTGTACGCCGGTTAAGCGCTTCCTGACGTTCGATAAGGCGTTCCTGGGCTTGCTGAAGCGCTTTCCGGGCTTCTGCTTGTTCTTGTTCAAAGGCCTCTCGTTGCTGCTGCAACGCCATTTCGGCCTGTTCCAGGTGCTCCCGGCGGTAGTTATGGGCCTCAGCTTCCGCTTGGGCTAGGATCTGCTGGGCACGCATGCGGGCAGCCTTGAGCACGTTTTCACCGATGCGCGTCAGCAATAATCTATCTAGCACAATGCCGGCGCTTACAGCCAGTACCATCAAGCCGGCGATCAGCATGAGTTCCATAGGAGGTCTCGCTTTTCGTTAGGTGCTTTTTAAAAAAAGATACCCCGGTAGGTTAGGCAACCCTACCGGGGTAGGAAGCGAAAGGCTACAAGCCTGCAGCCCGGGTTCAAGGAACCCCCAATTCGACACAGTGGGTGCCGCTCCAGCCGTTCCGACTTCCTCGGCCCCTTCCGTGAAGGAAGGAGATCCCGACGTGGTCAGGACTGAGGCCTGTCGTCCGGGCCGGAAGGAAGGCTCCCTTGCGCAAAGGTGTTAGGTCCCTTTATTACGCATGGCGCAGGCTTGCGAGCCGCCGCTTTATATCGCGTCGTGGTCGGGCTGTTCCGATTCCGGCAAGGTTGCAATGCGTTCGGGATGCTCAAGCCAGTCTAAAAGTTCCTTAAAGGTGTCGTATAGTTCCGCATCCAGGGCGCGCAGCGCCGTTTGGGTTTCATGCAGCGCCTCGGCTAGCGAAAGGGCCACAATGACTGCAGCCGTTAGCTCCGGCTGATCGGGATGAGCAGCCCGGAAGGCACGCATTTTTTCATCAATAGAAGCTGCCAATTGGCGCATGAGCTCTTCGTCTTCAGGGCGGATGCGTAAGGGGTAGTCGCGCCCCATAATGGTGACCCGAATGGATTTTTCCATGCGTGTATCCATCGCGCCTTAGGCAGCAGGCGGTGGAGAAGCTCCCAAGTCTTGGGACAAGTAATGATCGACGGCTTCAATAAAGGTTTGCACTTTTTGCTGCAAAGCCTCTGGGTCTTCAGGAAAGACGACGCGCGTGCCAGCACCCGTCGATGGCAAGTTAGGTGTAGCATTGGCCAGCGCGGCAAGCTGCTCTCGGAGCATCAATTGCTCGGCACGCAATCGCGCTAGCTCACGTGCCGTTTCGGCTACGCGGTCGCGAAGCTGTTCTAGCGCCTCCAAGCTGCGCAGGTGTACTGGCCCACTGCGATGTGGGCGGCGACTCCGCCGTGACTTACGGTTACGCCGGTTTCCCATGTGCCACCTCCAAACGTTTTATCTCTCAATATACTACTGTCGAAGCTGGGCCCCAAAGCGTTGGGTAAGGACGTTCAAGATGGCAGCCACTTGGGCGTCGACCTCAGCATCGGTCAACGTCCGATCGGCGCCAAAGCGTAGCGCCACGGCCACGCTTTTTTGGCCTACGGGAATGCGCTCGCCCTCGTACAGGTCAAAAACTTCTGCTTGCCGCAGCAAGGGAGCGCCAGCTTCGCGGATGGCTTCTAGAAGCGGACCTACCGGTTGGGTTCGCGCAACGAGTATGGCTAGGTCTCGGTCCACTTCTGGGAAACGACTAAATGGTCGGTAGCGGCGACGCGCTGCGCTATGGGCAATCTCAGCAAAAGCCTCCCAGTGCAGCTCGGCATAGTAAAGCGGCGTCCGTAGTTCGTAGGTTTCGGCCAGCACATCCGATAAGCGGGCCACATGGCCCAAAAGGCGTGTCCCGGCCATAATATTTAACTGATATGCTGCGGTTGCTCGCGGCGTGTCGGTGGGCAGTAAATGCACCTGATCGCGCAAATGAAGGGCCTCAAAAAGCGTTTCGAGAAGTCCCTTGAGATCGAAAAAATCAACCATTCGCGCTGGCGTATCCCACCCCTTTGGGGCCTGGGGGCCACTGAGACCGATGATTAAGGCTTCGTGCTCAGCAAAGCCAGGTACCAACGTATCGGTGCGTTCCGTGCGGGAAAAAACGCGCCCAAACTCAAAAAAGCGCAGCACCTGCTGCCCTCGATTTTGGTTGTAAACTATGGTTTGCAGCAGGCCTGGCAGTAGCGATGGCCGCAGTACAGCCATCTCTGCCGAAATCGGGTTGAGCGTTTCAACGAGACCGTAGCTGTGGGTTGCGGCCTCGGAAGCAAAACGATAAGCGACTTCCCGTGGCAGCAGGCTGTTCGTATAGATTTCTCGAAGACCCATACTGGAGAGCAGGGTGCGGACGCGCCGCCGCAGCCTCTGGGCCGGTGGTTCTTCTATGACCCGGGCCGGCACAACAAATGTGGAAGGCTCTGCCAGTCGATCATAGCCATATACCCGGGCCACCTCTTCAATAAGATCGATTTCTTCGGCTACATCAGGACGGTATGTGGGGACGGTGCACTGCAGCACGTCGCCTACAACTTTGGGGGCAAAGCCCAAGCGATCAAGAATGCGGGCTGCCTCGCTGGCCGGTATGGCTGTGCCTAGCACCTGCTGCATGCGCGCAATCCGAAGCTGAAGGGTATGTGTTTGGGGCTGCCCAAAGTGCACCTCGACCATGCCCGGCACAAGCTCACCTCCGGCAACCTCAACAATGAGCTGGGCTGCACGGGCAGCCGCCCAGCACTGCAGGCTTCGGTCGACTCCCCGCTCGAAGCGGTAGGAAGAATCTGTTTGTAGGCCCAGGGCACGTGCTGTGCGGCGAATCGTAGCCGGATCAAAATAGGCGCTTTCGATCAAGATGTTGGTCGTGCTATCGGTAACTTCAGAATTTTGGCCGCCCATGATGCCGGCTAAAGCTACAGGCCGTTCGGCATCACAAATGAGCAAAGCCCCTTCTGGAAGCTGGCGGGTTTTCCCGTCCAGCGTAGTCAGCGCTTCACCAGCATGGGCTAAGCGAACATGAATCTTTCCACCACAAAGCCGGTCGAAATCAAAAGCGTGTAGCGGCTGACCGCATTCGTGTAAGACAAAGTTCGTGACGTCGACTACGTTGTTGATAGAACGTAAGCCAATCGCCGCCAGCCGCTGCCGTAGCCATAAGGGCGAAGGACCAATGCGCACATTGCGTACCAGCAAGGCCACATATCGCGGGCAGGCCTCTGGTGCGTCGACGATCACCTGCACATAGCGAGCTGCTTCGCCACCGGGTTCAGGAACAGTGACCTTAGGTAGACGCAGTGGACGATCAGTAAGGGCCGAGAGGTCGCGTGCAATACCGATATGACTGGTGGCATCAGCCCGGTTGGGCGTCAGGCTAATTTCCAGCCGATAGTCGGGCAACACCAGTCCCTGGCGGCGGAGGTATTCGGCGAAGGAAAGCCCCACAGGAGTCTGTTCAGGAAGAATCAGAATGCCCGAATGGTCATCCGAAAGCCCCAGTTCGTCCTCAGCACAAATCATCCCTTCGGAAAGCTCCCCGCGGATTTTGGTTTTACGGAGCGTGACAGCTTGGCGCTGTCCTTCGCGATCAGTAAGTAACAAGGTTGCTCCCGGTGTTGCTACGACAACTTTTTGACCCGCGGCTACGTTGGGAGCTCCACAAACAATAGACAGCGGCTTGTCGCTGCCTACGTCGACTTGGCAGAGCGTCAGGCGATCGGCATTGGGATGCGGTTGTACGCTGAGCACGCGCCCGATAACCACGCCTTCTAAGGCTGTACCCAGCGGCTCTACCGCTTCGACTTCCAGACCCAGCCCAATCAACGCCTCGGCTAGTGCCTGAGGCGTAAGCTCCAAGTCGATATATTCGGTCAACCAGCGATAGGAAAGCTTCATGGTGCGTTAAAACTGCTCCAGAAAACGCACGTCGTTTTCGTAAAATAAACGAATGTCGTCGATACCATAGCGAAGCATAGCGATGCGTTCGACGCCCATTCCAAACGCATAGCCCGTGTAGCGTTCGGGGTCGATCCCTACAGCGCGAAATACGTTAGGGTGCACCATACCGCAGCCAAGAATCTCCATCCAGCGTCCGCCTTCAGGATGGTCGGGCAGTGGCCACCAGATGTCTACTTCGGCGCTGGGTTCGGTGAAGGGAAAATAGCTGGGACGAAAGCGCATGCGCACATCTTTTCCAAAAAGCGCTTGGGCAAACAAGTGCAGCGTTTGCTTGAGGTCGCCCATAGAGACGTTTTGGTCGACGTAGAGGCCCTCGACCTGGTGGAACAGGCAAAACGATTTGTAGGAGACGGCTTCGTTGCGATAGACGCGGCCCGGGGCAATGATGCGAATAGGCGGTTGCATACGTTCCATGACGCGGATCTGCACTGGTGAGGTGTGCGTGCGCAGCACAACAGCTTCCGCGTAGCTGGCACCCTGATGCAGGAAGAAAGTGTCCTGCATATCCCGAGCCGGATGGTCGGGTGGAAAATTGAGCGCTGAGAAATTATGCCAGTCGTCTTCGATTTCGGGGCCTTCGACTACAGCAAAGCCGAGCTGTTCGAAGACGCGCACGATGGCTTCGAGCGTTTGCGTCAGTGGATGAAGCGACCCAGTGAACATGCGACGACCCGGTAGGGTCAAATCGGGGATTTCAGCACTCCCCGTCGGGGTTGGGCGTAGGCGCAGGCGGGCTTCCTCCAGACGCTGCTCGGCCAGGCGTTTGAGCGCATTGAGCTGCCCACCCAGTAGTGGGCGCTCCTCGGGCGGAAGCTCACGTAGGCGCTTAAAAAGATGCGTGAGCTGCCCGCTACGCTGTCCTAAAAAGCGAATGCGAAACGCCTCAGCAGCTGCTTCGGAGTCGATAGGCGTTTGTGTGATTTCCTGACGCAGGGCTTCAAGGGCTTCGTGCAGCGAAACTGTTGCCATAGCCTCATAGGAAATACAAAAGCCCGCCGGCCTGTAGCAGGGGCGGGCTGTGGACAATTTTCCGCGCAGCGCCCTGCTTACAGGCTAGCGGCGCAGGCGGTAAAAAATCGGATGGAGGTTTGCGGCTTCATGCAGCCGTAACGACCCGGACGATTTGGGCAAACGCGTTGGGATCATGCACGGCCAAGTCGGCCAGCGCTTTGCGGTTGAGCTGAACATCCGCTTTGCGCACTGCACCCATAAAGCGAGAGTAGGTCGAGCCGTTGAGGCGGGCTGCTGCGTTAATACGGATAATCCAGAGCCGCCGGAATTGCCGCTTGCGTTGCCGTCGATCCCGGTAGGCGTATTGCAGCGCCTTATGAACGGCATGCTTGGCAATCGTGTAAATCTTGCTACGCCGGCCCCAGTAACCCTTTGCCATGTTCAAAATTTTCTTCCGCCGCCGGCGTGCAGCAACTTTATTGGTAGCCCGTGGCATAGTCTTTCCCCAAAAGTGTTATCCTTTCACTCCAATGCACAGTAGGCGCCGAATGCGACCCACATCGGTGGTATCAACCAAGGCACTTTGGCGCAGGCGGCGCTTGCGCTTAGAAGACTTCTTGGTCAGTAGGTGATTGTGAAACGCTCGTTGCCGCTTAATCTTCCCTGTAGCGGTCACCTTAAAGCGTTTCTTGGCCCCACTATTTGTTTTGAGCTTCGGCATGGCTTATTTCTATCTGCCAAAAGGGGTGCTTATGATACGCATGTACGGGTTTTACGAGCAATTTGGATACGGTAGCGTTTGCGAAAGTCGCAGAAATTTCGCATGGCTGATTACTTTTTCTTCGCTGGCGCTAAGATCAAGGTCATTCGACGCCCTTCCATGTGCGGTGGTTGGTCGACTTTAGCAACATCCTGCAGCGCATTGATAAGCCGCTGCAGCACCTCGAGGCCCGCTTCTTGGTAAATGATGTCACGGCCGCGAAACTGCACCCACGCCTTGACCTTGTTGCCGTCCTCCAGAAACTGACGGGCGTGTTTGGCCTTAAACTCAAAATCGTGGGTATCGGTGTGCGGCCGGAACCGAATCTCCTTAATTTGCTGCGCTTGCTGCTTACGGCGCGCCTCTTTTTCCTTTTTTTGCTGCTCGTAGCGGAATTTCCCGTAGTCTACAATCTTACATACCGGAGGGTCGGCGTGCGGGGCAATTTCTACTAGGTCTAGCCCTCGTTGGCGCGCCATTTCGAGAGCGGTTTTGAGGTCATAAATCCCATGCTGACCCTCGGGGTCAACGACACGTACACGGGGCGCGCGGATTTCTTCGTTGACCCGGAATTTGTCTGGCTTAACGATAGCTCGTTTCGGGTTTAGGTTTACAGGTTCAGCTTACTTGGGGCTCACTCACGCCAATGGCGCCTTTGAGTTCCGCATTAGATCTTAGATTGTGGTGGAAGCTGCAGTGCGGTGCATCGTTGCTTCGATCTCGGCGCGCAATTGGGCGATGAAGTCACTCAGGGAGCAGCTTCCTTGGTCACCAGCACCATGCTTGCGTACAGCTACTGTGCCTTGTTCACGCTCGCGGCGACCTACAACGAGCATGTACGGAATTTTTTGG